>JAOUFA010000398.1 GCA_029858545.1 Betaproteobacteria bacterium | reverse complement strand
TTCCGGTCGTCGCGGGCATGCACGGCACGGTGATGGGCGGTGGACTCGAAATCACGCTCGCCTGCCACTACCGGGTTGCCGCAGCGGGCGCGCGCTTCGGGCTGCCCGAGGTGACCCTCGGCATCATTCCCGGTGCGGGTGGCACGCAGCGCATGCCGCGCCTGATCGGCGTGGAGAAAACCATCGAATTGGTGCTCGGCGCGCGCCCGGTGGATACCGCCAAGGCGCTCGAGCTCGGATTCCTCGACCAGGTGATCGAGGGCGAACTGCGCGCGGGAACGCTTGCATACGCGCGGCAGTTGCTCGCCGCCGGCAAGGGGCCGCGCCGTACTGGCGAGAGGAAGGTCGATCCGGCAAGCGCGGGCGACGCCATCATCGCGCGGGCGATCGAGCAGGCGACGAAGCAGTACCGCAATCGCCAGGCGCCGCTTACCGCGATCGAGGCGATCCGTGCCGCGGCGCGCCTGCCTCTTGAGCGCGGACTCGAATACGAAACCGAGCTCGCGAACCTGGCCAAGGCCACCACCGAGGCGAGGGCGTTGATCCACGTTTTCTTCGCCGAGCGCGAAACGCGCAAGATTCCGGAAATCCCGGCCGACGTGCAAGCGCGCCCGGCGAAGCGTGCCGCGATCATCGGCGCCGGCACCATGGGCGGAGGCATCGCGATCTGTTTCGCCAATGCCGGGATTCCGGTCACGCTGATCGACGCGAATCGCGAGGCGCTCGATCGCGGCCTCGCAACGCTCGGCAAGACCTACGAAAGCATGGTGAAGCGGGGGCGGCTCACGGCGCAAGACAAGATGAAGCGCCTCGCGCTGATCGACGGCGCGCTCGATTACGCGAGCCTGAAGGACGTCGACGTGGTGATCGAGGCGGTGTTCGAGAACATGGATCTGAAAAAGAAGGTCTTCGCCGCGATCGATCAGGCCGCGAAACCGGGTGCCGTGCTCGCGACCAATACCTCTACGCTCGACATAGAGGAACTGGCGCGCAGCATCGCGCGGCCGCAGGACGTGGTCGGGTTGCACTTCTTTTCACCCGCCAACGTGATGCCGCTGCTCGAGGTGGTGAGGACCTCGCGGACTTCCCCCGAGGTGATCCGCAGCGCGATGGATCTCGCGCGGCCGCTGAAGAAGACACCGGTGCTCTCGCGGGTGTGCTACGGGTTCATCGGCAACCGCATGATGGAGGGCTACGCGCGCGAGGCCGAGCGGATGGTGCTCGAGGGAGCGACGCCGCGCCAGGTCGACACGGTGCTGGAGAACTGGGGCATGGCGATGGGGATCCTCGCCGTGTTCGACATGGCCGGGATCGAGGTCGGTGTGTCGGTGCACAAGTCGAACGCCGACAAGTATCCGCCCGATCCGACCTATTACCAGGCGGACGCCGCGATCTACGAGGCCGGGCGTCTGGGACAGAAGAACGCCAAGGGCTATTACCGCTACGAGGGGCGCGAACGGATCGACGATCCCGAGGCGGTCGAAATTCTTCGCGCGCGCGCGAAGAAACTGAATGTTCCGCAGCGCCAGCACGGCGAACAGGAGATCCTCGAGCGCTGCCTGTACCCGCTGCTCAACGAAGGGCTGCGCATCCTGGAGGAGGGGGTCGCGGTACGCGCGAGCGACATCGACGTGGTGTGGACCTCGGGCTACGGCTTTCCGCGCTATCGCGGCGGGCCGATGTTTCACGCCGAGACGATCGGACTGAAGACTCTGTTGGACGGCATGCTCAAGTACCGCGAATTATTCGGTCCCATGCACTGGGAACCGGCGCCGTTGCTGAGAGATCTGGTGAAGGAAGGCAAGAGCCTCGCGCAGTGGGAAGCCGGGCGGCGAAAGTAGGCGGCGAATCTCAAGGGAGGAGGCGACGGTGAAAAGCGGACAGAACAGAGCGCTCAAGCTCATCGAGGACTTTGCAGCCGGCGAGGGCGCAGCCTTGGGCGATGCTCCTTGCGTGTGTTCGATACGCCAACGCACGGGGTTGTCACAGACCGCCTTCGCGCGCCTGCTGGGCGTTTCAGTGCGAACCTTGCAGGAATGGGAGCAGGGCCGCCGTATTCCCTCGGGGGCGGCGCGCACGTTGCTGACGATCGCGCACAAGAACCCGCAGGCGTTGCGCGAGATGGCGTGATTCGGCGCGGCGCCAGGAAACGAAGCGATACCCGGCTCGTGCTCGGCCGAGGCCGAGCGGCGAGCTCGGCGCGAAGCCGTCAGTACAGCGCGCCGGCGAGCTTGCGGCGGTAATCGGCGACGAGTTCGGGTTGCTCCTCGGCCAGGCTGAAGATCGCCAGAATCTGCCTGCGCGCCTCGCCGTCCCGCCAGTCCTTTTCCCGGCGAACGATCTCCAGCAGTTCATCGAGTGCTTCGCGATAGCGCTGAGCGCCGGCGTGCAGGCCCGCGAGGGCGAGGCGCGCCTCATGGTCCGCGGGGTTCAGTGCAAGCTGCGCCCTCAATTCCGCTTCACCGCGCCCGGATGCGCCGGCACGCGCGAAGGCCGCCGCGCCGCGCAGGGCGACGCGGCGTTCGTCGAGGTCCTTGTTCGGCTGCACGGCATCGAGCACCGCATCGACTTCGTCGAGGCGCTTGAGTTCGATCAGCAGCTCGGCCAGATCCAGCCGGGCCGCATCGCTCTTCGCGTCGAGCTCGATCGTCTTCGCGAGCACCGCAACGGCGGCGGGGGAGTCGCCCGCCTCGCGCAATTCTCTTGCGCGCGCGCGCTCGAGGTCGGAAGGTGTGGGCAGGAGCTTCTCGATGAACGCGCGCACCTGCGACTCGGGCAGCGCTCCCAGGAAATGGGAGACGGGTTTGCCATCCTTGAACGCCATCACGTCCGGAATCGAACGTATCCCGAACATGGAGGCCAGTTCCTGATTCTCGTCGGAATTCACCTTGGCGAGTTTGAAGCGTCCGCCATATTCACTCGCGAGCTTCTCCAGGATCGGTTTCAGCACGCGGCAGGGCCCGCACCAGGGGGCCCAGAAATCGACCACCACAGGCTGCTGCTTCGAGGCCTCGATGACCTCCTGTTCGAAGCTGGCCGCGGTGACGTCAAGGGCATGTGTTGTCATGGGGATATAGTGCAGCCGATATTGGCAGGGGATGTGGCTGATGTGCGGTCGCAAGTGAGATAATCAAGCCCCTTTCATCCGTCTCACATCCTGAAAACGAAGCGAACATGACTTACGTCGTCACCGAAGACTGCATCAAGTGCAAGTACATGGACTGCGTCGAGGTTTGCCCCGTCGATTGTTTCTACGAGGGGGAGAATATGCTGGTCATTCATCCCGACGAGTGCATCGACTGCGGAGTGTGCGAACCTGAGTGCCCGCCGGGCGCGATCCTGCCGGATTCCGACGCGAAGGCCGATCGCTGGCTCGCGTTGAATACCGAGTACGCCGGCAAGTGGCCCAACATCACCAGAAAAGGCACGGCTCCGGCGGACGCGGAGGCGCACAAGGACGAGACGGGCAAGTTCGAGAAGTATTTCAGCGACAAACCCGGGAGCGGAAGCTAGCGGGAAACCCCGCAGCCGGCGCGGGGGTTTTTGGCGTCGGATGTTCCAGTCAGGCCGGTTGCCGG
>JAOUFA010000581.1 GCA_029858545.1 Betaproteobacteria bacterium | reverse complement strand
CAATCCGCGCGCCGAAGCTCGAGGCCGAGGGATATTCCCTGGTGGGCGGGCGGCTATTACCGGGGGAAGCCGGTGGCCAGCCCGTCGCGCAGTTCATGTATCAATGCAAACGCGGAACCCGTATTACCCTGTACATTCGCGCCGAGGGCGCCGACCAGGGCCAGACCGCGTTTCGCTATGTGCGCGAAGGAAATGTCAGCGTGTTCTATTGGATTGATCGCAGCTTTGGCTACGCGTTGTCTTCGGCGGATATCGCCAAGGACGAATTGCTCAAGGTCGCGGACGCCGCCTACCGGCAACTCAATCCCTGACCACGGTTCGGCGTGCCGCGGCGCCTCGCGGACCCCAAGACTTGCACGGTGCGGTGCCGGCGCAAACCGCAGGAGCCTTCTATGCTGATAAAACGTCCGTTCATGATCGCGTCATCCGAAATTACCCCACGCCCGGTCTACCTGCGACGCCGCGATTTTCTCAGGCGGGCCGTCGCGCTGGGATTGCTGGGAGGTTCCTACACCGGTAGCTGGGGACAGGTCCCGGCGGGGCGCACGCTCACCGCCAAGGCGAGCGCGCTCAGCACGCGGGAAAAGGCGACCGCCTACGAGCACGCGAGTGGCTACGTGAATTTCTACGAATTCGGCACCGACAAGGGAGACCCGCCGGTCTACGCTCCGAAGATGAAGACGCGTCCCTGGAGCGTGATGATCGATGGCGAGGTGAAACGCAAGGGCCCTCTGGACATCGAAGACCTGCTCAAACTCGCGCCGATGGAGGAACGAATCTACCGGTTGCGCTGCGTGGAGGCCTGGTCGATGGTCATTCCGTGGGTCGGCTTCTCGTTCGCCGAGCTTGTCAAACGCGTCGAGCCGACCTCGCGCGCGAAGTACGTCGCGTTTACCACGCGCATGGATCCCGAATCGATGGTCGGGCTGAATCTTCCGGTGCTCAACTGGCCGTATAGCGAAGGATTGCGCCTGGATGAGGCGATGCACCCTTTAACGCTGCTCGCCTTCGGCATGTACGGACAAACGCTGCCAAACCAGAATGGTGCCCCGGTACGCATCGTGGTGCCCTGGAAATACGGTTTCAAGAGCGCCAAATCGATCGTCAAAATTACCTTCACGGAGCACCAGCCCAACACCGCCTGGAACGATGCGGCCGCCCGCGAGTACGGCTTTTATTCGAACGTGAATCCCGAGGTTGATCATCCACGCTGGAGTCAGGCCACGGAGCGCCGCATCGGCGAGGACGGTTTCTTTACTCCGAAGAGAAAGACGCTGATGTTCAACGGATACGCCGATCAGGTCGCCGGTCTCTACACCGGCATGGATCTGAAGAAGAATTTCTGAGTTCGGGTATGCGAGCGCCCCGCGCGGGAACGCTTGCCGTCCTCAAGCTGACTCTCTTTGTCGTGTGCCTGGTGCCGCTTGCGCGCCTGGTGTGGGCGGCGAATCGGGGAGCGCTTGGCGCGAATCCGGTCGAGTTCGTGACCCGCGCAACGGGCTGGTGGACCCTCGCGTTGCTCTTTGCCACGCTCGTCATCACTCCCCTGCGCCGTGTCACCGGCGCCTACTGGGTAGTCAAGCTGCGCCGCATGCTCGGCCTGTTTGTCTTCTTCTATGCGGCAGTGCATTTCATGACTTATATCTGGCTTGACGTCTGGTTCGATCTTGCCGCAGTCGCCAGAGACATCCTCAAGCGCCCGTTTATTACCGTGGGATTCACCGCCCTGGTCCTGCTCTTGCCCCTGGCGCTGACCTCCACTTCCGCGATGCAACGCCGCCTGGGACGCGCCTGGCCGCGCCTGCACCGCATCGTCTACGCGATTGCACTGCTCGGCGTACTCCACTTCTGGTGGCTGGTGAAACGGGACATCACCGAACCCCTATCTTTCGCCCTGGCGTATGTCGTGCTGATGGCGATGCGCGTCAAGACGTTTCCCGCGCGCAAGCTTGGCGAGAATCCCCCCCGCCGGACGGACGAAAGCCGACATCCGGATGCCACTCCGATAGAATAGCGCCCCACGCGTAACGCGTTTGCAGGGGTTGCGGCATTTGAAGATCGTCATCCTGGGCGCGGGACAGGTCGG
>JAOUFA010000396.1 GCA_029858545.1 Betaproteobacteria bacterium | reverse complement strand
GTCAGCAGGGTCTGCGGATGCAGCGCGGTCGGCATGTCGATGCTGGTGTAATAGTCGTCGGCGCACTTGAAGCCGACGTATTTCGCGCTCGTATCGGCACCGATGCGGGCGAGGAAATTCGAGAAGGCGACACCACCCCACTTGCCGATCGCGCTCCAGCCCTCGACGCAGATGTGGCGCGTGACCTGGTCGGTCTGCGGCAGCGCGCGCAATTCGGCAAGCGTCCAGGCATGTTTGTCGGCCACCCGCCCGCTCACCTCCAGCCGATATCGCGCCGCATCGACCTGCCTTATTTCGCCCTCGCCATAGTAGGCGTTGAACGGGAACGGCCGCGTGATCATCGACTCGGGATAGGTCGGTGCCAGCAGGTCGGGATCGAACAGCCAACCCTGTACCTTGTCGTTGAAACGCGAGATCGACATCAGCGCGCGCTCGGCACTCTCCTCGTCGACCATCGCGCAGCCGGTGAGCAGCGACAGGCCGCCGAGCGTGAGCGAGCGGCGCATGAACAGGCGACGCGACGGCAGTTCGATGCGGCGCAGCGCTTCCTTCACCACGGCGTCGCCGTCGATCGCCGGCATTCGGGGGGCTTTCCGGATCATGCGATCTCCTCAGCGCCCGCGGATCATGGCGCGCAGGGTGCGCGGCACGAGTGCCACCATCGCCAGGTGCACCGCGACAAAGGCAACCAGCGCGGCCATGGCGAAGAAATGCACGCGGCGCGCGGCTTCGTAGCCGCCGAGCAACTCGCGCAGCAACGGAAACTGCACCGACTTCCAAAGCACCAGACCCGAGATCACGAGCAGCGCCGTGTCGAGCATCACGAACAGATAGGCCGCGCGCTGCACCGCGTTGTAATGGCGCGGGTCGGAATGCGCCAGCCGCGCGCGCAGTGCGTCGCGCAGGTCGGCGGCTAGCGCGCGCGGCGAGAGCGGGAAGAACCGGCGCCACAATCGCCCGGTGCCGACATTCCACAGCAGGTACAGCAGGCCGTTGGCGGCCAGCAACCACATCGCCGCGAGGTGCCATTGAATCGCGCCGCCGAGCCAGCCGCCGAGCGTGATCGCTCTGGGGAGCGTGAAATCGAAGAATGGCGCGGCGTCGTAGATGCGCCAGCCGCTCATCGCGAGAATCACCACCGCGAGCGCGTTGAGCCAGTGCGTCACGCGCAGCCACACAGGGTGGATCGGCGCGTCGACGTCGGCCGTCGAAATGTCTCGCTCGGCAGTCATCACGAGCCCGCGCACTGCCGCGCATTCATCGCCTGGAGCACGTTGCCGGTCCGCTCGTCCTGCACGAAGGCAACCACCTCCAGTCGCGCGCGGTTCCAGGCGGCCGGAAGCGTTACTTCGCGCCGCAGCCGTACCGCGCCACCGGTCAGACGGACCGGTCCGATCCATTCACGTACCACATGGTCATGCGCCAGCGTCACGCCACCGTTCTCGCCGCGCGTCACCGTCGACACCAGTCCGCTTTCGGCGAGCGCGAGGAACAACGCCGCAGGCCCGGCCCGATCGCCGGTCGTCGCTTCGGCATCGAGCGCGAGCGTGCCGTCGGCCGAAAGGCTCGCCTGCACGCGGATCGCCGCCTTGGCAGGCAAGGCATTCAACTGCCGCACCGTGTCGCCCAGTATGCCGTGCCACGATCTCAACTCGGTGCCGCCGACAAAGAACTGCGGGGTGTAGACCGTCTTGCGCCGGTTGGCGCGCACGAGCCAGTCCTGGCGGTGCGCAAAGGCGGCCTGCGCGAACGGGTCCTTCCAGCCGATGTAGTCCCAATAGCCCACGTGCAAGGCGAGCGCAACCACCTGAGCCGACTTGTCCAGTTCCTGTTCGAGTCGGCTGAGTTGCCGATCGGCCGGCGGACAACTGGAGCAGCCTTCCGAGGTATAGAGCTCGACCAGCGCGGCGGTGTGCGAACCGCTACGCGCGTCACAGGCCGCGAGGGCGGTGGCGGGCAAAAGCGCCGCAGACGCGGCAAGAAGACTGCAGACGGCGAGTCGACGCGAATTCATGGGCAGAACTTTCTGTTTGAGGTGCGAACCGGGAACGCGCCTCGGCAACGGGGCATCGCGCACGGTATGGTCTGTAGTTCGTCGGAAAGCGGCGATCGGTTACATGCACCGGAGCGATTCGTGACCGAGTGGCGCGGCACGATCCGTGCAACCGGCCTACTGGTCGCCCCAGACTTCCGCCACCCGGGCGTCGCGGCCGCAGCGATGGCGGTAGTAGGCGTAGCGGATCGGATTCTTGCGGTAATAGTCCTGGTGATATTCCTCGGCAGGGTAGAACGTCGAGGCAGCGGCGATTTCCGTAAACACCTGCGGCAGCTTGCCGCTCCGCAGCAAGGCGTCGCGGCTGGCCTCGATGATCCGGCGTTCAGTCTCGTTTCGCCAGTAGATCGCACTGCGATACTGCGTGCCGACGTCGCAGAACTGCCGATCCTTCACCGTCGGATCGATATGGCGCCAGAAGTACTCGACCAGTTGCCGATAGCTGACCTGTGCCGGGTCGTAGCTCACACTTACCGCCTCGGTGTGTCCGGTGCCGCCCGCGCTGACCTGATGGTAGCCGGGGTTCGGGGTCCGGCCGCCGGTGTATCCGGATTGCGCCCCGATCACTCCCGGCAGTTTTTCGAAATCGGCTTCCATGCACCAGAAGCAGCCCCCGGCAAATACCGCCGTCGCGGCGGCGACCGCGCGACCCTCGGGCGTTGCCGGCTGCGCACCGGCTGCCGGGCCGATGCTGCCGAGCACGAGGACCAGGGTTGCCGCGCACCCGCTCCATCGCAGGGCGGCCTTCATGTGCGCAACTCCGGCAGCCTGTCGGCACGCGGCACGAAATGCAGCGCCACGCCGTTGTTGCAATAGCGCTTGCCGGTCGGTTGCGGGCCGTCGTCGAAGAGATGTCCCTGATGTCCGCCGCAACGCGCGCAGTGGTACTCGGTGCGTGGATAGAGCAGCTTGAAATCGGTCTTGCTGCCGAGGCCCGCGGGCAGCGGCTGCCAGAAGCTCGGCCAGCCGGTGCCGCTGTCGTACTTGCGGCTGCTGTCGAACAGCGCAAGACCGCAGGCCGCGCAGACGTAGGTCCCGTCGCGCCTTTCCCGGTTCAAGGCGCTCGTGCCGGCGCGCTCGGTAGCCTCTTCGAATAGCACGAGATAGGCTTCTCGCGGCAGCAGGGCGGCCCAGGCGGCCTTCGACTTGCGCAACGGCGGACCGACACCATCCATCGACTGCGCCAAACCGGCGCCAGTCATGGTCAGTGCAGGCAATCCGAACAGCCATTTCAGCAATCGACGACGATCCATCACGTTCTCCCGAAGATGGCGCCCCACAGGTGCGGCGCACCGTACCGTCTAGTTCGGAGAAAGCTGGCGTACGGTTACACGCTCGGGCGGTATGATCGGGCTGGCGCGCATCGCCCCGGTGTAGGGGGCCCGCATACCGACCCCGCTGACAGTGGACTGTAACCAAATGGCCGCAGGCAACGAATACAAGAAACGGGTCGGATGAACCCGAACGAAGAGCGGCTCAGACAACTGCTGGTTCGCGGGCTCGCGGGCGATGCATCGGCCTACCATGCTTTTCTGCAGG
>JAOUFA010000397.1 GCA_029858545.1 Betaproteobacteria bacterium | reverse complement strand
ACGGTGCGCAAGCGCCTCGCCATCTATCACGCGCAGACCGAGGCGCTGATCGATTATTACGAGCGCTGGGCGAAATCGGGCGATGCCGGCGCGCCACGCTGCGTCAGGATCCAGGGCAGCGGCACTGTCGAGGAGATACACGAGCGCGCGCGCGCCGCGCTGCGCGCTCGCGATTGATCGCGGCGCGCGGGCTGTTCTGCTAAAATTCGCCCCTTTCTCGCGGGCTTCCCGGCCCGCGTCGTCGATAATGGGAGAAGAACATGAGCGGAATGACCGGACTGTGGTTCGCGATCGGATGCGCGATCTTCGCGATCGTCTACGGCCTGCTGCAATCGAAATGGATTATTTCGCTGCCTGCGGGCAATGCGCGCATGCAGGAGATTTCGGACGCGGTACGCGAAGGCGCGGTGGCGTACCTGAAGCGCCAGTACATGACCATCGCGATGGTCGGCGGAGTGCTGTTCCTGGTGATTGGTTTCATCCCGAAGCTCGGCTGGGCGACTGCCTGGGGCTTCGCGATCGGCGCGATCTTCTCGGGTCTGTCGGGCATCATCGGCATGAATATTTCCGTGCGCGCCAATGTGCGCACCGCGGAAGCGGCACGCACCGGCCTGCAGGAGGCGCTCAATGTCGCGTTCAAGGGTGGCGCGATCACCGGCCTGCTGGTGGTCGGCCTCGGCTTGCTCGGCGTGGCAGGTTATTTCGCGCTGCTGTTCTTCAATGCGCATGACAAGACCGCGCTCGAGCACATTCTTCAGCCGTTGATCGGTCTGGGTTTCGGCGGTTCGCTGATTTCGATCTTCGCACGTCTGGGCGGCGGCATCTTCACCAAGGGCGCGGATGTCGGCGCCGACCTGGTCGGCAAGGTCGAGGCGGGCATTCCCGAGGATGATCCGCGCAATCCCGCGGTGATCGCCGACAACGTCGGCGACAACGTCGGCGACTGCGCCGGCATGGCCGCGGATCTGTTCGAGACCTACGCGGTGACGATCATCGCCACGATGATCCTCTCAGCGCTGATGGTGAAGACCGCCAGCCCCGCGGCGGTGATCTATCCGCTCGCGATCGGCGGTTTCGCGATCATCGCCTCGATTGTCGGCACCTGGTTCGTCAAGACGGCGCCGGGGGACAAGAACGTGATGCCGGCGCTCTACCGGGGCCTGGTGTGGGCGGGCGGCCTTGCGCTCGTCGCGTTCTACCCGATCACCCAGGTGATGATGGGCGAGATCGTCAAGACCGTGCCGTTCGAAGTGCTTGGCGGCAAGAAACTGATCTCGGTGTGGAACCTCTACCTCGCTGCGGTGGTCGGCCTGGGGCTCACCGGCTTCCTGGTCTGGATCACCGAGTACTACACCGGCACGCAGTACAACCCGGTGCGGCATATCGCCGAGGCCTCGACCACCGGCCACGGCACCAACATCATCGCGGGCCTGGGCGTATCGATGCGCGCCACCGCCTGGCCGGTGCTCGCGGTGTGCTTCGCGATCTTCCTCGCCTATGCGCTCGCCGGCCTGTACGGCATCGCAATCGCCGCGACCTCGATGCTTTCGATGGCCGGCATCATCGTCGCGCTCGACGCCTACGGGCCGATCACCGACAACGCGGGCGGTATCGCCGAAATGGCCGATCTGCCCGCCTCGGTGCGCGCGATCACCGATCCGCTCGACGCGGTGGGCAACACCACCAAGGCGGTCACCAAGGGCTATGCGATCGGCTCGGCGGGTCTTGCGGCGCTGGTGCTGTTCGCCGACTACACGCATGCCCTCGAAGGCGCGGGCAAGAGCGTCACCTTCGATTTGTCCAACCATATGGTGATCATCGGCCTGTTCATCGGCGGCATGGTGCCGTATCTGTTCGGCGCGATGGCGATGGAAGCGGTGGGCCGTGCCGCCGGCGCGGTGGTGATCGAAGTGCGCCGCCAGTTCAAGGAAATTCCCGGCATCATGGCCGGCACAGCGAAGCCGCAGTATGGGGTCGCGGTCGATATGCTCACGCGCGCCGCGATCAAGGAGATGATGATTCCGTCGCTCTTGCCGGTGCTGGTGCCGATCGTCGTCGGCCTCGCGCTCGGGCCGCAGGCCCTTGGCGGCGTGCTGATGGGCACCATCGTCACGGGCCTGTTCGTCGCGATCTCGATGACCACCGGTGGCGGCGCCTGGGACAACGCGAAGAAATACATCGAGGACGGCAATCACGGCGGCAAAGGGTCGGACGCGCACAAGGCGGCCGTGACGGGCGACACCGTCGGCGACCCGTACAAGGACACCGCGGGTCCGGCGATCAACCCTCTCATCAAGATCATCAACATCGTCGCGCTGCTGTTGGTGCCGCTGATGGTGTAAGCGCGCGGCTCCGCGGCCCGCTGCGGCGGGACACCGCGGATGCGGCGTCCCGCCGTTGGTCAGAACCCTCGGCATCGCCGCGCTGCGTGCGTTGCCGTCGCGGGTGCGAGTACGCGCAGCTTCCCGCCGCGCGGCGAGCGGGTCAAGTTCGGTGCCGCGATTGAGGCTCACTAGGCCAAACGGCCTAGTGACCAGCGAGCTAGGCTTAACCTAGCATCTGTATATTTTTGGTCGGAATGCCCGCCGTCACCGCGACGGCCACCGTCGTTCCGCGGCGACGCCTGCATCCTAGAATCTTGAATACCATGAGACTTAATGCGCAACCCGGCCTCCGGATTTCTTGCGAGGCGAGGTCGAGGAATGGCACGATGCACCGCCGCGTAGGAGGTTGTCACTCCGTCGCGTAGGTGTTGTTCCGAGGGGCAAACCGAATTCCGGTTGGTTCAACGGTCTGTCAGTTCGGTTGCAGGAGCGGGCAGTACGCCTGCGGCATGCGTAAGCGTAGGTATGGTTTCGTTTGCTGAGTGTGTTGTGCGATATCGGTTCAACAATCAAGAGCAGTCTGATACGTGCAGTCGGTGGTATCCATCCAATCCGTATTCGGAGGTCTTCATGAAGTTACATGCTTATCTTGGCGCCAGCGCCAAATGGGGCACGCGAGTGCTCGGTACCCTGGGATCGGTCGCGATCCTGGCGGGATGTTCGCAACCGCCTGACAGCGTCACGGTCAGCGCCGGGGTCGCCGCCAAGCCGGTGACCCTCTACGGCAAGATCGTCGACAAGGCGACCCTCGCGGGTATTCCCAATGCGACCGTGTGGGTCGAGCAGGATGGGCAGTGGGTGTCGACCAAGACCGCGCTCTCCAGCACCACCGTCGGTCCGGAAGATCCCGCGGGCGACTTCAAGTTCACCGGTTTCCCGATCAACACCACTGTACCCATGGTGGTCAAGGGACCGACCGGTTCGAGCTATGTCTCGCTGAAGACCGCCTTCAATACGCCGAGCCAACCCACGCTCCTCAATGCCGCGATCAGCCAGAACCTCGGCAAAATCGCGCTCGAGACGGGCGTGACGGCGTCGGTATTCGTCGTCGATGCGGTCGATGGCAGCCCGATTACCGCGGCGCCGCTCGCCGTGTATACGCCGGGCCCGGCCACGCTCCTCGATGAGCTGTGGACCCGCGTCGGCACGACCAACGAGTATACCCGTGTGGTCTCGCAGCAGCCGACGGCCGCCACCAACACCAGCAA
>JAOUFA010000038.1 GCA_029858545.1 Betaproteobacteria bacterium | reverse complement strand
GTTGCCGCCCTTGGCCGGCATCGCGTTCTTGCCGATCGTCGCGGACTTGAGCATTGTCGCCAGGCCCGTCCTGATGCGCGGTGCCCAGGCGGCCTTGTCGCCCAGCTTCGGCGCATTCGCGACTCCCATGTCATGGCAGGCCTTGCAGGTCGCTTCGTACACCGTCTTGCCGTCTGCTTTCCCGCCCGCGGCGGTCGCGGCGGCGGCCATCTCCGCCTCGCCCGCGACAGGCCTGATGCGTTCGGCGACCGCGGCGGCCGACATGCCGGCCGGATCGATCGTGGGCCGGTTCACGACGAGTTGCACAATCAAGACGATCGCCACAATCGGCACGATAAAGGCGAGCAGCACGACCAGAATCAACTGCTGCGGCGTCTTGATGAACGCGGAGGGAGTTTCGTCATGCTGGCTCATACGTGTTCCTGCGATTCGGTTAAAAACAAGATTTTAGCGTGAAAGCGCCGGCCCATGAACCGCCCTCGCAGGAGACGGATATCGCGATTGCGGGGCAAGCGACCGGTCCGTTGCGGTCCGCATGGACGCGCGCTGCAAAAGCGGCTATCCTTCGCGCCCGCTCTTCCCACGCGCCCGTAGCTCAGCTGGATAGAGTGTCGGTCTCCGAAGCCGAAGGTCGTGGGTTCGACTCCCGCCGGGCGCGCCAGCCCCCCGTTCCGCCCACAGCGTGTCGAGCAGGGCTCAGTCGCGATACGACCGATCTGTCGCGTCGACGCGGCGCACCAGCGCGCTGAACACGTCTTCGCACAGGCGCGGCTCGCCCGGGCCCGACTCGCGTACCGTCTGCGCGAACACTTGCGGGCGGATCGCATGCAGCGCTCCCGCGGCGCTCGAGGCGATCTGCACGTCGCAGGCGCGCTGCAAAGTCCACAGCCACATGAAGGCCTCGGGGAGGGTTTCGCCCCAACTCGCGAGGCCATGGTTCCTGAGAATCACCGCGCGTTTGTCGCCGATGTCGCGCACCAGGCGCGACTTCTCGTCGAGTTCGACGGTGATGCCCTCGAAGTCGTGGTACGCGACGCGGCCGTGCAGCTGCGCGGCGTAGAAGTTGGTGAACGAAAGCCCATCCTCAAGACAGGCGACGGCCATCCCGGTGGTCGTATGCGTGTGCATCACGCAATGCGCCCGGTCGATCGCGCCGTGCAGCGCCGAATGGATGACAAACCCCGCGCGGTTTACCGGCCACGGCGACTCGCGCACCGGATTGCCGTCGATGTCGATCAGCACCAGGTTCGATGCGGTCACCTCGCGGTAATGCAGACCGAATGGATTGATGAGAAACAGCCGCTCGGGTCCGGGTACCCTGACCGTAATGTGGTTGAAGATCATCTCGACCCAGCCGAGGTGGTCGAAGATGCGGTAGGCCGCCGCAAGTTGGACGCGCGCCTGCCGCTCGGCATCGGTGATCGGGATGTCCCGCGCTTTGCGCGCCGCGCCGCCTTGCCAATAGATGGTCATGAGCGACCCTCCTTCGCTGAAATGTTACTCCTGCCCGCCGGCGGCATTCGGTACTGGCACGCGCCCGGCGCCGGCTAGAACGAGAACGCCCCCAGCGCATTCTGTCCACGCACCCGCTCGCGTATTCCGTCGGGCAGCCGGTCGACCCTTGCCAGGCAGCCGATGGGGTCGCCGATGTTGTGCGGGTAATCCGAGCCGTACATCACCCGGTCGGAGCCGAACACGCGCACCGCCATCGCGAGCGCGTCGTCGGTGAACACCACGCTGTCGGCCCAGATGCGCCGCGCATACAGACTCGGACGCTCGTTCACCTTCGCGCGGCAGGCGGGGATGTGGTCGAAGCACTGATCCAGCCGCCCGATCAGATAAGGTAGCGCGCCGCCGCCGTGCGCGGCGATGATCTTGATCTGCGCGTAGCGGTCGAGAAACCCATCGTAGATCATGCGCGCCACGGCAAGCGAGGTGTCGAAGGTGAAGCCGACCGATGCGCTCAGCTGGAACTCGGTCAAACCCATTTCCTTCACTCCGGGCGGCACGCCGGGATGCACCAGCACCGGGAGGCGCTTTTCATCGATCGCCTTCCAGATCGGCGCGAACAGCGGGTCGGTGAGATGCCGGCCATCGACGGTGGCGATCACCATCACGCCGCAAGCACCCAGCTTCAACGCGCGCTTGAGTTCGGCCACCGCCGCCTTCGGGTACTGCCAGGGGAGAGAACAGAAGAACTGGATGCGATCAGGCCAGGTCTTGCGCGCACGCGCCATGTCATCGTTCATGATGCGCGCGGTCTGCACGCTGACCTGTTCGCCGCCCCAATAGACGTTCGGACAGGTGAGCGACACCACCGATACATCGATGCCGGCACGATTCATGTTACGGATACGCGCATCCCAGTCGAACATCTCGGGCGTGGGCGTCATGAACGGCGCTCCGTCGAGATGGATCGCCTGGATGCCGCCCGCCACCGCTTTCGTCGTGAAGCGCGGCCGGCCGTAGCGCTCGAGCCGTTTCATCCATTCGTGGCTGAGCATGTGGGTGTGGACGTCGATTGCCGGTGTCATGTGCATTTCTCCCTGTATGCGGCTAGCCTAGAGAAAGGCGGCGCAGGAAGCAATGCTCAGTCGGGTCGATTTCGCAGGAATGAGCAAACGCGCGCCATCGCGCTTCGTGCTAGTGTTTCGCGTGTCGTCATCCAAACGGAGGAGAGCAACATGGCTGCGGCAAATCCCTACCAGACCCCGGGCGCCCCGGTAGCCGACGCGAAGACGGAACAGTATTCGCAGATCAGGCTGTTTTCGGCCGCAGGGCGCCTCGGCCGAGTGCGTTATATCGCCTACTCGATCGGCTATTCGTTGCTCCTTTCGATCGTGCTGGCTGTGCTTGCGGCAGTCATCGGGTACTTCGGCGGGGGCGGCATCGTTCTCGGGATCCTCACCGGCGCCGGTTATATCGCCATGTTCGTGCTGATGATCCTGCTCTCGATTCAGCGCGCGCACGATTTCAACACCACCGGCTGGCTCGCGATCGTCGCGCTGATTCCGCTCGTCAACCTGGTCTTCTGGTTCATCCCCGGGAGCGACGGCGAAAACCGCTTCGGCCAGCCCACGCCGCCCAATACCACCCTGACGGTCATCGTGGCGCTGATCTTTCCGATCATCGCCGCGGTGGGCATCCTGGCGGCGATCGCGATTCCCGCCTACCAGCAGTACGTGCAGCGTGCGAACGCCGTGCAGGGGCGCTAGGAACCTCGCAACACCTCGAGCAGGCGCGCGCCGTAGCGCGCGAGCTTGTGCTCGCCGATGCCGGTGATCTGGCCCAGGCCGGCCTCGTCCCGGGGCTTGAGACGCGCGAGTTCGATCAGGGTCGCGTCGTGAAACACGACGTAGGCCGGCACGTTCTGCTGCGACGCCAGTTCGCGCCTCAGCGCGCGCAGCGCAGCGAGAAGGTCGGAATCCTCGGTGGAAGCCATTGCTGCCGCGGCGGAGCGCTTTGCCGTCTTGCGCGCAGCCGCCGGTCGAGAAGGCCGCGCGGCGCGCAATTCGATACGCGTCTCGCCGCGCAGCACGGCGCGTGCGGCGTCGGTGAGTCCGAGCGCGCCGTAGCGCGCCGCGTCCGCGTGCAGCAGTCCGCGCGCGACGAGCTGGCGCGCGACGCCGCGCCATTCCCTCTCGTCGAGATCGGCACCGACCCCGAAGGTGGGCAGCTGGTCGTGGCCGTAGCCCATCACCTTCTCGGTGGCTTTGCCGCGCAGGATGTCGATGAGATGTCCCGCGCCAAACCGGCTGCCGGTGCGCAGCGCCGCCGACATGATCTTCTGCGCGGCCACGGTGGCGTCCCAGGTGCGCGGCGGCGAGAGGCACAAGTCGCAGTTGCCGCAGGGGCCGGCTTGCTCGCCGAAGTAACCGAGCAGGATCACGCGCCGGCAGCCTGACGCTTCGCAATAGCCGAGCATCGCGTCGAGCTTCATGCTTTCGATGCGCTTTTGTTCCGCGGGTGCCTCGGATTGTTCGATCCAGCTCTTCAACAGCACGACGTCCGCCAGGCCGTAGGCGAGCCAGGCCTCGGCAGGCAGGCCGTCGCGCCCGGCGCGGCCGGTCTCCTGGTAGTAGCCTTCCAGGCTCTTGGGCAGATCGAGGTGCGCGACGAAGCGCACATCGGGCTTGTCGATTCCCATGCCGAAGGCGATGGTGGCGACGATCACCACGGCCTCCTCGCGCTGGAAGCGCTGCTGATGCGCGCGTCGCGTCGCGGCGTCCATGCCGGCGTGATAGGGCAGCGCGTTTACGCCGTGGCCCGCGAGCCAGGCGGCGGTCTCGTCGGTCTTCTTGCGCGACAGGCAGTAGACGATGCCGGCTTCGTCGCGATGCTCGGCAAGGAATTCGAACAACTGGTCGCGCGGCTGGTCCTTTTCGACCACCCGATAGCGGATGTTCGGCCGGTCGAAGCTCGCGACGAACCGGCGCGCCTCGTGCAGACCGAGCTTGTCGACGATCTCGGCGCGCGTGATCGCATCCGCGGTCGCGGTGAGCGCGATGCGCGGCACACCGGGAAAGCGTTCGTGCAGAATCGAGAGCTGGATATACTCGGGACGGAAATCGTGCCCCCATTGCGAGACGCAATGCGCCTCGTCGATCGCGAACAGCGCGAGCGCGCGCTGTTCGCGCAGGCGCTGCAGCGCGGCGAGAAAGCCCTCGGTGAGCAGCCGCTCGGGCGCGACGTAGAGCAGGTCGAGTTCGCCGGCATGCAGCCGGCGCAGCACCGTGCGCGCCTCGTCGGCCTCGAGGCTGGAGTTGAGGAAGGCGGCGCGCACGCCCAGCTGAAGCAGCGCGTCAACCTGGTCCTGCATCAGCGCGATGAGTGGCGAGACCACGATGCCCACCCCGGGGCGCAGCAGCGCGGGAATCTGGTAGCACAGCGACTTGCCGCCGCCGGTGGGCATCAAGACGAGTGCATCGCCGCCCTGCGCAACGTGGCCGATCACCTCGGCCTGCGAGCCGCGAAACGCGCTGTAGCCGAATACCGAGTGCAATAGTTCGAGCGCGGTGGTCATGGGTGGAGGGATGCGGTTTGCCGCTGCGATGTTTGCGCGCAATGCCGCGGCGCTTCGCATTCTAGATTCAAAGTCACTGCCTTGCGACGCGTATAATCCGCGCCTTGCCCAATGCCCTGTGCTTGTGTCTCTTCATCTCGATTCTCTCAATCCTGAACAGCTCGCCGCAGTCACGCTGCCCGACGAGCACGCGCTGATCCTCGCCGGGGCCGGCTCGGGCAAGACGCGCGTGCTCACGACGCGCATCGCCTGGCTGATCGGCGAGGGGCGCTGCACGCCGGCAGGCGTGTTTTCGGTCACCTTTACCAACAAGGCGGCGCGCGAGATGTTCACCCGGCTCCAGGCGATGCTGCCGGTCAATCCGCGCGGCATGTGGATCGGTACCTTTCACGGCCTCGCCAACCGCATGCTGCGCGCGCATCACCGCGAAGCCGGCCTGCCGCAGCAGTTCCAGATCCTCGATACCCAGGACCAGCTCTCCGCGGTGAAGCGCCTCATCAGGACGCTCAACGTCGACGAGGATCGCTTCCCGCCGCGCGAGGTGCAGTACTTCATCAATGCGCGAAAGGAAGAGGGCCTGCGCGCCGCCGCGGTGGGCGCATCCGACGATCTGACGCGTCGCTTCGTCGAGCTCTACGCCGCCTACGACGAGCAATGTGTCAAGGAAGGGGTGGTCGATTTCGCCGAGCTGCTGTTGCGCAGCTACGAACTGTTGCTGAGGAATGAGCTGCTGCGCGAACACTATGCGGCGCGTTTCCGCCACGTGCTGGTGGACGAGTTCCAGGACACCAACCGGCTGCAATACCGCTGGCTGAAGCTGCTCGCCGGCGGCAGGTCCTGCGTGTTCGCGGTGGGCGACGACGACCAGTCGATCTACCGTTTTCGCGGCGCGCATGTCGGCAACATGGCTGACTTCGAGCGCGAATTCCGCGTTGCGCGCGTGATCCGGCTCGAGCAGAACTACCGCTCGCAGGGCAACATCCTCGAGGCGGCCAACGCACTGATCTCGAACAACCAGGAACGTCTGGGCAAGAACCTGTGGACCGCGGCGGGCGAGGGCGATGCGCTGCGCGTTTTCGAGGGCGATTCGGACATCGAGGAGGCGCGGCGCATCGTCGAGGAGGTCGCCGCGATGCGCCGTGCCGGAACGCGGCTCGCCGACATCGCGGTCCTGTACCGTTCGAACGCGCAGTCGCGCGTCATCGAGCACGCGCTGTTCAGCGCGTCGCTCCCCTACAAAGTGTATGGCGGACTGCGTTTCTTCGAGCGCGCCGAGGTGAAGCACGCGCTCGCCTATCTGCGCCTGGCGATCTCGGGCGCGGATGACAACGCCTTTCTGCGGGTGGTGAACTTTCCGCCGCGCGGCATCGGTGCGCGCTCGCTCGAAGCGCTGCAGCAAGCCGCCGCGGCGCGCGGCGTGAGTCTCTGGGATGCGGCCGCCGCGCTCGAAGGACGCGCCGGGCAGGCGCTCGCGGCGTTTCGCCAGTCGATCGAGCGGCTGCGCGAGGAAATCGCCGAGCTGCCGATCGCCGAGGCGGTCGAGCATGTCGTGGCGCGGAGCGGCCTGATCGAGCACTACCGCGGCGAACGCGAAGGCACCGAACGCATCGAGAACCTCGGTGAACTGGTCAACGCCGCGGCGACCTTCGACGAGGAGCAGCACGCGACCGGGCTCGAGACCGGCGAAGGCGACGACGAGTCGGTGGCGACCGATCCGCTGGTCGTCTTTCTCAGCCACGCGGCGCTCGAGTCGGGCGAACACCAGGCGGGCGAGGGGCAGGACGCCTTGCAGATGATGACCGTGCATTCGGCGAAGGGCCTGGAATTCGACGCGGTGTTCCTCACCGGTCTCGAGGAAGGGCTCTTTCCGCACGAGCAAAGCGTGATGGAGCGCGATGGGCTCGAAGAGGAGCGACGCCTCGCCTACGTGGCGATCACGCGCGCGAGAAAGCGCCTGTATCTTTCGTTTGCGCAGACCCGGATGCTGCACGGCCAGACGCGCTACAACCTTCGCTCGCGCTTTCTCGACGAGTTGCCCGAGCGACTGCTGAAGTGGATCTCGCCGCGCCACAAAGGGCGCGTATCGGAGGCCTGGGGCGATCGCGCATCGGCCTCCGGCGGCCTCGCGCCGCAGCCGGCGCGCGCATCGGCATCGGCTTCCGCGCAGGAGGTGGGAGGATTCCACATTGGCCAGAGCGTCGTGCACGCGAAGTTCGGCAGCGGCGTGATCGTCGACGCCAAGGGGCGCGGTGCGGATGCGCATGTGCAGGTGAACTTTGGGCGCCAGGGTCTGAAGTGGCTCGCGCTGGGGGTGGCGAAGCTGCAGGCGGCGTGAAGCGGACGGGGCGGCGCGAACGTTTCGAACCGCGGCGAACGCGAGCCCGTCGATGCGCGCATCGATCGCTGCGACGGAATGTCCGGCAGTTTGGATTTGCTGCGCCGCAAAATGCGCGCTGTGGGAGGCGAAGAAGCGCCGACCCGGCGCACAAATTTTCAGCGAAGCGGTGTTCCGGGCGCGTTATATTCGCCGCGTCGGCAGCAAAGCGCCGCGAGGCAGTAACTGAGGAGGTCGCTAACCATGCTTACGTTCAGTCTCAACGGCAGGCAGGTATCGGTGCAGGCCGAGCCGAAAACCCCGTTGTTGTGGATCCTGCGCGAACACCTGAATCTGTCCGGCACCAAGTACGGCTGCGGCGCGGGTCTGTGCGGCGCGTGCACGGTGCACCTCAACGGCGCGGCGGTGCGGTCATGCCAGGTGGAGGCGGCGCAGCTCGACGGCGCGCGCGTGGTCACGATCGAAGGGCTCTCGGCCGACTCGTCGCATCCGCTGCAGAAGGCATGGGTCGCCGAGCAGGTGCCGCAATGCGGCTATTGCCAGTCGGGGCAGATCATGAAGGCCGCCGAACTGCTCGCGGCCAATCCGAAGCCGACGCGTGCACAGATCGTCGCGCACATGGATGGGAACATCTGCCGCTGCGGGACCTACCACCGTATCGCTACGGCGATCGAGCGCGCATCGAGAGAGGGCTGAGCCATGGGCGAGATCCGTAACGAGGGACTGGAACTGTCGCGGCGTGAGTTTCTTGCGGGCGCGGGAGGTCTGGCGTTCTGGGCGGGGTTCGGCGCAAACGGCTTTCAACTGATTTCCGAGGCACAGGCGACGACGCAGGCCAAGGTGCTCAACCCGTGGGTGCGCGTTGCGCCGGATGGCGGGGTAATCATACTCAGCGCGGGCGCCGAGATGGGGCAGGGATCGATGACCTCCCTTGCTGCGATTGTCGCCGAGGAAATGGACGCCGACTGGTCAAAGGTCGTGATCGAGTTCGCTCCCGCGGAGGCGTCGGTCTACGGCTATGTCGATGGCGACACCCGCAGCATGACGATCGCAGGCAGCCGGGCGGTCATGCGCTACTACGCCGATCTGCGCATCGCCGGTGCGCAAGTGCGCAAGGTCCTGGTCGCGAGCGCCGCGGAGAAGTGGGGCGTCGAGCCGTCGTCGCTGCGCACGGAGCCGGGCGCGGTGATCGATCCCGCAACGGGCCGGCGACTCGCCTACGGAGAGATCGCCGCGTTCGCGAAGCCCCCCGTTCGACTGCCGGGGGTGGACAAGGCCGAGTTGAAGAAGAGAAGCGAGTTCCGCATCATCGGCAAGTCCGTGCCGCGGCGCGACATCCCGCTCAAGGTCAACGGCACGGCGCGGTACGCGATCGACGTTCATCTTCCGGGGATGGTGTACGCGAGCACCAGGCATTCGCCCGTGCACGGCGGCGCGCCGGAGAGCTGGAACGACGCAACGGTTCGAGGCCTGCCCGGCGTGCTCGGCGTGATCCGACTCGCGGACGGCGTGGCCGTCGTCGCGGACCGCTTCGAGAACGCGCTGGCGGCGCGCAAGGCGCTGGCGGTGAAGTGGAAACCGGATGCCCCCGCCGCAGGCTTCGACTCCGAGAAGACGCTCTCCGACGACTACGTCCGGGTGCACGCCGACCCGGCAGCGAAAACGCGGACGCTCGACGCGAAGGGCGATGCGGACCGGGCCTTCGCGGCGGCGACCAAGACGCATCGTGCCGAGTTTCGCAGCGACTACGGTTATCACGCGCAAATGGAGCCGCTCAATGCCGTGGCGCGCTTCAACCCGTCGTTCGACCAGGTCGAGGTCTGGGACGGCAGTCAGTCGCCCGATCGCTGTCGCGCGGGGGTGGCGAAGGCGCTCGGCTTCACGCTTGCGCAGGTCACCATCCACCAGTGCTACATGGGCGGCGGCTTCGGGCGCCGCACACTCGGCGACTACGCCGCCGAAGCGGCGCGCATCGCGCGAGAGGTGCGCAAGCCGGTAAAACTGATCTGGACGCGCGAGGAGGACATTGCGCACGGCATGTTCCGCCCGCAGTCGTTCCAGTGTCTGGAGGCCGCGCAGGACGCCTCGGGCAAGGTCGTTGGCTGGCGACACTGCGTGGTGGGCGACGGCGGCGTGCTGCTCCATACCGGCATCAAGATTCCCTACTACGGGGTGCCGAACCAGCACCTCGAACTGCGCGGCGTCTCGCACGGCATCCGCGTCAAGCACTGGCGCGCGGTCGGGCATGTGTTCAACGTCTTCGCGATCGAGTCCTTCGTCGATCAGATGGCGACCGCACAGGGCATGGACCCCGTCGAATTCCGCTTCCGGCACATGTCGATCTCGCCGCGCGCGCGCGTACTGTTCGAGAAGGTCGTGCAGATGTCGGACTGGAAGGCGCCGCGCCCCGAGGGCCGGGCGCTCGGCATATCGCTCAGTGAACGGTCGGGCTCGCTCGGGGCCGGGGTGGCCGAGGTTTCTCTGGACCGTGCGAGCGGTAGGATCCGCGTGCACAAAGTCTGGCTCGCGGTCGACGGCGGGCTCGTCGTGCAGCCCGCCGCCGCGAAGGCGAATATCGAAAGCGGAATCGTCTACGGCCTGTCGAGCGTGCTCTACGAGCGTGTGACGGTGAAGGAAGGGGTGGTGATGCAGAGCAATTTCCACGACTACCATGTCATGCGCATGTCAGACATGCCTGAGGAAATGCATGTCGAGTTCGTCGAGCGCGATGCACCGCCGAGCGGTCTGGGCGAGATCGGCAATCCCTGGGTTGCGGCCGCGGTGGCGAACGCGTTCCATCGCCTGAGCGGCAAGCGCCTGCAGCACCTGCCTTTTACGCCCGAGCGCGTGCGTGCGGTGCTGGACGCCTGAGCAAGACAGGCACGATCACCCGGTGACGATCGAGACGCCGCTCGCGGAAGCGCTCGAGTGGCTGTTTCGCACTCGCGCGCCGGCCGCCGTGGAAACCAAGGCCCGCGAGGTGATGCTGGACACGTTCGGCTGCGCGCTTGCGGCGTACCGGCATCCGGAACTGGGGGCGTTGCGCAACGCGTTGCAGGCAGCGGATCCGGGTTCCGTATCGTCTTTTGCGGCGTATTTCGCCGCGGCGGCCTGCTGGGACGAAGCCTGCGAGGGATCGGCGCGGGCGCACGGTCGCCCGGGGATCGCGGTACTCGCGGCTTGCGGCGCGTTATCTGGGCGCCAATCGTATTCACATGGAGATGTTGTCTCCGCGTACCTGATCGGCTACGAGGTGGGCGGACGGCTCGGCGAGTCGCTGCGCATCGCGCCCGGCATGCACGTGGACGGCGCCTGGCCGGCATTTGGCGTTGCCGCGGCCGTAGTGAAGCTCCTCGGCGGGAGCGCGGCGCAGGCGCTCGCGGCGGTGCGCATCGCGGCCTGCCAGATGCCCTACGCGCTTTTTCTTCCAGTAGCGGCCGGCGCGAACGCGCGCAATACCTATCTCTCGCACAGTGCGCAACTCGGCATGCTCGCCGCGAATGCCGCACTGGGTGGAATCGCCGCGCCGGAAGGCGCATTGGAGGAACTTCGCTCCCGGGCACTCGGTGGCGCGCCCCGGAGCGCGCCGCTCGCACCACCCGGCGAATGGCTGATCGCGGAAACCTACCTGAAGCCCTACGCCGCGGTGCGTCACGTCCACTACGGGGCGGCCGCGGCGATGGCGCTGCGGCCAAAGCTTGCGGGTCGGCTGGCTGGCATTTCGCGCATCGCGCTCTCGACCTACGGCGAAGCACTCGTCTACTGCGGCAACCGCGCACCGCGCAGCGCGATCCAGGCCCAGTTCAGCCTTTCCTACGGGGTCGCCTGCATGCTGGCGACCGGCGAACTGGCACCGGATTCCTATTCATCGCAGTCGCTCGGCAACCCGGACATCCGGAGGCTCGAGGCCAAAACGCAAATCGCCGAAGACGTTTCTCTTACCCGCGCCGGAAAGCGCGGCGCGACGCTCGTCGTCGAATGCGACGGCGACAAGTTCGAGCACGCGGTCGATCGCGTCACCGGCGATCCTTCCATGCCGATGACGCGTGCCGGGCTGCTCGCCAAGTTTGTCCGGTACTCCGGACTTGCGTCGGGAAGAGGCGAAGAATTTCTCGATGCGCCCGGCGATGGACGCTTCGTTCCGCTCAGTTTGCCTTGATGTTGCCGGCGCGGATCACCCGCGCCCACTTGTCGATTTCACTACGCAGGTGGCGGCCAAAATATTCCGGCGATTCGCCCACCGGCGGCGAGGCGAGCGCATTCAGGCGCTCGCTCACTTCGGCCATCGCGAGGCTCCGTACCGCGGCGGCGTTCAATGCGTTGATTACATTCTGCGGTGTGCCGGTCGGCGCCACCAGGCCGAGGAAGCCGCCGGCCTCGAATCCGGGCACGCCCGCCTCCGCGATGGTGGGCACCTCGGGCAGACCCGCAGCAAAGCGGTGCGCGGAGCCGATGCCGAGCGCCCTGACCTTGCCCGATTTGACGTGCGGAAGGATCGCGGCGACATCGGCGAACAGCATGTTGACCTGTCCGCCGAGAAGATCGTTCACCGCGGGTGCGGCACCCTTGTAAGGGATATGCAGCATATCCACGCCGGCCATCATCTTGAACAACTCGCCGATGAGGTGCGCCGAGCTGCCGTTGCCGTAGGAAGCGAACGTCACCTGCCCAGGCTTGGCCTTGGCGAGCGCGATCAATTCGCGCAGGTCCGATGCCGGCACCGATGGGTGCACGGCAAGCAGGCTCTGGTTGCGAACCAGCAGCACTACCGGCGCGAAGTCCCGGGTCAGCTCCCAGTTGATGTTCTTCGCGAGCGTATTGTTGATTGCGGTTGCCGCACTCGCCACCAGCAGCGTGTAGCCGTCGGCCGGCGACTTGGCCACCAAGTCGGTGCCGATGTTGCCGCCTGCGCCGGCGCGATTGTCCACCACCACGGGCTGACCCAGTATCTCCTGCATACGCGGCGCCACGGTGCGCGCGACCACGTCGGTCCCTCCGCCGGGCGGGAATGGCACGACGACATGTATCGGCTTATTGGGAAAGCCCTGCGCATACGCACTTGAAAACGCGACGAGAAGGGCAAGAAGAAGCAAGCGCATTGAAATCTCCTGTCTAGGGTAGGGATTCGAATACCGGTCACACGGCGATTGGTGAAGTATGAGACCTTCCCAGGATATTGCCTAACCGGCGCGCGCCGGTGCGGCGACGAGTGGTCCGGGTGTCATGTCGATCGGTTCGATGACAGATGCCGTGCGAGCCCGTAGAAACCGAGAACCTGTTTCACGCGTTCGCGCGGTGGTGCCGCATTCGACCAGCCGCGGCGGCTGGGCGCGAGACCGGTGGATGCCTTCAGATCGACCATCATTTCGGCCATCTTCAGTGTCACCGCGAGGCAGTCTATCAACGGCACGTCATCGACGCGGCGGATGTTCTCCGAGGCGAGCAGTACGCCGAGCGGAATCTCGCCGGGAATAATGACCTCGGCGCCGGCGTCGATCATGCGCCGGGCCGCCGCCAGGAAACGGTCGATGAGCGGCCCGGGGTTGTCGAAAGCGCCGAGCACGTCGTTGAAACCGAAACCCACCGGCGCCACGCCGACGCAATGGCGCGACAGTCCATGGCCCTCGATTTGTTCCAGGTAGCGCGATGCCATGCGGTCGATAAACAGCAGCATGCCGAAGCGTTGCCCGTACATGGTCGCGAGGTGAAAGCAGGTTTCGCCGCAGCCGACCACCGGAATGTCCACCAGAGTACGGACCTCGGTCAGCATCGGGTCCGGCAGCGTGCACATCGCGAACGCGTCGAAACCGGCCGCTTCCGCGTTCAGGGCATGCATGGCCCACTGCGTCGAATGCATCGTGAACAGGAAGCGAAAGGCGATATCGTCGCCCGGGTAGTTCGCCGGATAGGTGCCGGGCAGCATGCCATGCAGCACGACCTCGGTATCCGGACGCACAATCTTCCGGATGTGCGCGCGCATGCGCTCCTCATACGCCGGAAGATCGCCAAGAACGGTCAGACTCTGGTGCCAGATGCGCATGATCGGTCAGTTCGTACCGGACTCGTGAAATTGCATGTTCGGAGCGCGTCGTAGATTCGGGCTGGGCAGTCTACATTAACGACGCGGTGGTGAGGTAGGCGGGAACCGAACAGAATAGGCCGGGACCCCTGTCGGCGCGTCTCGCTTGGCGTGCCGCTAGCCGAGCGCTCCCTGCGCAATCACCAGGTAGCGCGCGAGTCGCCCCGTTGCCATGAACACGAGCGCCGCCGGCCAGGCAAGACGCAGCCAGCCGGCCGCGAGACAGAGCGCGTCGCCGACGACCGGCAACCAGGCGAAGAAGGTCGCCGGCGTACCGTAGCGGGTGATCCAGCGCAGCGTTCGCGCATCGAGCTTTGCGCGCATGCGCTCGGGAAGCAGTCGCCCGATCCAATAGGTGGTCATGCCGCCCGCCGTGTTGCCGAGCGTCGCGAGCGCGATCGCCGGTACGGCATACGCGGGCTGGAACGTCAGGAAGCCGAATAGCACCGCTTCGGAAGACAGCGGCAGCAGGGTTGCGGCGATGAAGCTCGCGACGAACAGTCCGACCAGTCCCGCCTCGGGAGAAAAGAGCGAATCTAAAATAGTGCTAACCTCGACATCCTTGAAGTCTCTCATGGAATTGTCGTGGGAGGCGCACCGGTATCGGCGAACGCGAGCGGGCATCCGCTGGTCGTCGCCGGCCTTTTCCTCGCGGAGTGACGGCTTGAAACGCAACGACTATCTGGAACGCATCCTGAAAGCGCGCGTCTACGACGTCGCGACCGAATCACCGCTCGAATTGGCCCCGGGCCTGTCCAAGCGTCTGGGCAACAAGCTGCTGCTCAAGCGTGAAGATCTGCAGCCGGTGTTCTCGTTCAAGCTGCGCGGTGCGTACAACAAGATGGTGAACCTCAGCGCCGAGAAACTCGCGCGCGGAGTGATCGCTGCGAGCGCGGGCAACCATGCGCAAGGGGTGGCGCTCGCGGCGCAGAAGCTGCGCTGCAAGGCGGTGATCGTGATGCCGGTGACGACCCCGCGCATCAAGGTCGAAGCGGTCGCCGCGCGCGGCGCCGAGGTCGTGTTGCTCGGCGATTCCTACTCGGATGCCTACGTGCACGCGCTCACGCTGCAGCGCGCGAGACGGTTGACCTTCGTGCATCCCTATGACGACCCGGACGTGATCGCCGGGCAGGGCACCATCGGCATGGAGATCCTGCGCCAGCGGACCGGGCCGATCGACGCGATCTTCGTTCCGGTGGGCGGCGGCGGGTTGATCTCCGGGATCGCGGCCTACGTGAAACGTCTGCGCCCAAGTGTGCGCATCATCGGCGTCGAACCGGTGGACGCCGACGCGATGGCGCGCTCGATCAGGGCGGGCAAGCGGGTCACCCTCGATCAGGTCGGTCTGTTCGCCGATGGTGTCGCGGTGAAGCAGGTCGGCGAGGAGACCTTTCGCCTGTGCCGCGAGTGGGTCGACGAGATGGTGCTGGTCGACACCGACGCGATGTGTGCCGCGATCAAGGACGTGTTCGAGGATACGCGCGCGATCCTCGAGCCGGCGGGCGCACTCGCCGTGGCCGGTGCCAAGGCCTGGGTCGAGAAGAGCGGCGTGCGCGGCAAGACGCTGGTCGCCGTGGCGAGCGGCGCCAACACCAATTTCGACCGCCTGCGTTTCGTCGCCGAAGAAGCCGAACTGGGCGAACGGCGCGAGGCGATTCTCGCGGTGACGATCCCGGAGCGGCCCGGCAGCTTCCGGAAATTCTGCGCCACGCTCGGCGCGCGCAACATCACCGAGTTCAACTACCGCATCGCCGACGCGCGCGAGGCGCATATCTTCGTCGGCGTGCAGGTGGCCAACCGCGCCGAGAC
>JAOUFA010000431.1 GCA_029858545.1 Betaproteobacteria bacterium | reverse complement strand
GAGCCGGGATAGCGAGCTGGCGAGCGTCTCGGCTTCGCTCAATGCGAAATAGTCCAGGAATGCGCGGTTTACCTGGACGATCGGTCGGTCTCCGGCGCTCGCGTCGAGCAGTGCCATCGGGAGATCCGCGAGGTTGAATGCTGAACGGTACAGGGTGCCTTCGGCGAGCAGCCTGAACAGGGCCGGCGCGATTTCCCCCTTGGTCTTGTGCAGGATCGGGGCGCCGCCCCCTCCGCGCGGACCGGATTGTGAAAGTTTGTGTGAAACTTGCATGGAATGAGTCTTTTGCCATGAGAACGGCATGCGGTGCAAGGGAAACCCGCGCGCGGCGAATACAACATGCGTTCAATTGTGAGAAACAGCACATCGCTGCGCATCGCGCCGTGCGCCGAGACGCCCCCAGGCGACAGAAATCCCCGCTGCGCGGGGCGTGCGCCGCGCTAGCGGTGCTCGATTTCCTCGAGTCGGGAGAGCGAACGGCAGATCCGCCGCAGGCGCGCCAAATCCCCGTCGCGCAGGGCATCGCGCAGGAATTTCATGTTGCGGTCAATTTCCACCAGATACGGATTCGCTCCGTCGAAATGCGCGCCCGCGTAACGATGCACGCCGCCGAGTTTGTTGACCACCCGATCGCGCGCAAGCTCGAAGAACTCGGGCGTCTTGCTGACCAGGTCCTCGGCGGAGGCGTAGCGCACGATTTGTCCTCCGTCGGGCGTGGTTTCGCGAGCCACCTCGCCCCAGACCAATTCGTGATACAGAAAGTCGCGCACCTTCTCCAGGTAGGTCCGATCGGACATCTGGCCGATCAGGTCCGCGGTGCCGATCAGGGTGCCGAGCAGACGGTCCTTGGGCTCGCCGAGCTTGATGTCCTCGAGATTCATTTCGTAGCCGGTGAAGTGAACGATCTGCTTCGCGACTTCGACTTCCGGGCCGAAACCGATTTTCGGCAGGTAGTCCGCGATGAACTCGGCACCGCGGCTGACATGCACCTTGGTAAACACCGCGCCATTGGCGATCCCGGCCTCCGACGCGCGCTTCACGTAGCCCGAGTCGTGCAGCAGGGCGATGATGATGCCGAGCTGCGCGCGCCGTGCCCCGAGGCGGTCGGCTTCCGCGCGCACGCGGTCGTGACCGTCGACCAGTCGCGCGAGCGCGAGCGTGACATCGAGGGTGTGGCGCAGATCATGGTACGGGGTGTCACACGACAGGTAGCCGGGCAGGCGGCCTTCAAATAACGACTCGACGTCATCGAACACGCGCTTGAGCAGCGACAGGTCTTCGCCCGGGTAGCGTGCCGCCAAAATCGCCGCGATGGCCTCGCGCACGTCACTCGCGTTCTCAACGTTGACGCGGTTGGTGACGTCCTTTTCGCTTTGCCGCTGGTTCATGCCCTGCAATCCTCGAAATCCGGGTGCCCGCCCGGCGTCACCGATGCGACCGTTCTTTGCGATCGCATCGAGTTCGATGGAATCCTAGCCGGAAACGATCGGTCGGCGGACAGGACTTGCGCAGGAATGACAAGTTTTCACAGCCTTCCTGCACCGCGCAACAAAAAGGGAGTCGGCCTGTAAGCCGGGTTCTGTCGGCGGCGTAGGAAGACCTGCACCGCCGCGGCAGCCATTCCTCTAGGCAGCGAGTTGCCTCGCGTGCTCGCGGAAAACGGGAATGACCCCGTTTCCCTTTAGCCACCTACCCGCAAGCTTGGCCGAGCCGGCCTCAAGCGCTTGCCTATTTGGTGTTGCTCCGGATGGAGGTTGCCGCGTTTCACCCCGCGGCCTTGCGGCCGCGGACTCGTCTCTGTGGCCCTGTTCGTCGCCTTCGCGCCGCTTGCGCGGCATTTATACGCGCCGGGGCGTTAGCCCGCATCCCGCTCTGTGGAGCCCGGACTTTCCTCTCCGCTTTCGCGCAGCGGCTGCCCGGCCGACTCCCGCAGCGATTCTACTCGCATCTGCGAGGCGCACTGCGCCGGAACGGCCGGAAGTAACGTGTGTCGTCGTAAAACTCGGCGAACTCGTTGCCGGAAAACCATCCCGGATAGCCGAATACCGGTAGCGGAGGGAGTGAACGCGCGCGGGTCTGCGCCGCGCTCGACCGCAACCAGTTCGCGGCTTCCCCGTCGAGCCTCTCGGTCAGCTCGGAATCCGGAGCACTCAGCAGTTCGCGATCAACCGGGAAGAAAAGCGCCTTGCAGGTCACCCCCGGCCAGGGACGCAGGGCCATCTCGAGGACCGCATGCCCGAGCACCGCGAGGCGCATGCCGTTTTCGACTTCGATACGGCGTCCCCAAAACAGATCCTTCCAGCGATACTCGCGCACCAGCGCGGGCAGAGACGGGTCCGCGTGCGCCACCAGCACGCCGCCCTCGTCGAGCAGCGTCAGCAGATCCCGCAGCGGCCCGCGCCTGCCTCCCTCGCGTGGAATCTCGGCGACATGCAGCGCGTTGAGCGCCGCCTTGCTGCGCGGAAAGCTCAGCCAGGCGAGTGCATTGAAGAAATCGTGCCAATTGCGCGCGCGGGTCGGAACCTGTCCGGTCTCGTGAATGAGCAATTCGTAGCCGGGCATCTTGCCGGGCGGCGCGACGAATCGCAGCGGCCGGTCCGATGCGGTACGCGTCACCCGGTCGCCTCGCACCGCGAGGTCGTTCAGCTCGGCGAGTTCCGGCCATCGTTCACGTTCACCCAGTTGTTCCAGCGCCGGGCGCAGCGGCCAGAAAATCGGGTGCGAGAAATCGGCCTCCCGAAAATCGATCGTATCGCTCAATCGGCGATGCGCCAGGGCAGGGTCTCGCCCGCGCGCAGCGGGACCAGATCGTGTTCGCCGAAGGGCAGGGTCTCGGCGACCTCCCAGGCTTCACGCACCAGCGTGATCGTGTCGCCGTTCCGCGGCAGGCCGTAAAAACGCGCACCGAACACACTCGCAAACTCCTCCAGCCGGTCAAGCGCCCCGGCTTCCTCGAACGCCGTCGCGTACAACTCGAGCGCCGCGTGCGCGGTGTATATCCCCGCGCAGCCGCAGGACGCCTCCTTGGTGTGGCGCGCGTGCGGCGCGCTGTCGGTGCCGAGAAAGAACTTCGGGTTGCCGGAGGTCGCCGCTTCGACGAGTGCCTGGCGATGCTCTTCGCGCTTCAGCACCGGCAGGCAGTAATAGTGCGGACGGATGCCGCCGAGAAAAAGCGCGTTGCGGTTCAGCAGCAGATGGTGGGCGGTGATCGTGGCGGCGATGTGGGGTCCGGTCAACTCCACGTAGTGCACCGCATCGCGCGTCGTGATGTGTTCGAGGACGACCTTCAATT
>JAOUFA010000395.1 GCA_029858545.1 Betaproteobacteria bacterium | reverse complement strand
CCAGCTGGTCGGCGGCTGGCTGGACAGCTTCGGCTACGAGCTGCCCGCGGCCGAAGGCCTCGCCTGGAGCCGGCACATCAATCTCTGCATGCGCGAAGCGCTCGCGGAAGAAACGCGCTTCACGCCCCTCGCCACCGTGCCGCTGCAAGACGGCAAGCTCGCCGCCGCAGTGCTCGGCGAGGCGATGGAGGCGGGCTTCGGCGGAATCATGATCGGCACCCTGCCCAAGGGATTGGGCGGTGTGCTGGACGACCCGGCGCTCGACCCGTTCTGGGAGCAGGCCTCGCGACTTGGCGCGGGCGTGTTCCTGCACCCGATGTTCCTGTGCGGCGAGCCGCGGCTCGCCGACTACGACCTCGTCAACGCCATCGGACGCGTGGCCGATACCTCGATCGCGGTGGCGCGGCTGCTCTTTTCGGGCCACCTGCAGCGCTTTCCCGGGGTGAAGCTGGTGCTCTCGCACGGCGGCGCCGCGCTGCCGTTCGTGCTCGGGCGGCTCGCGCGAAATTTCGCCATCTCCCAGGGCAAGTACGCCGACCCGCGGAAGGGCTTCGAGGCGCTGTACTTCGATTCGGTCGTGTTCGATCGCGACGCCTTCGAATTCCTCGCCGCCAAGGCGGGTGCCGAGCGCATCATGCTCGGTTCCGACATGCCGTTTCCGATCGGCGATCCCGCGCCCACGAAGCTGATCGAGTCGGCCGGACTGGATGACGATGCGCGCGGCAGGATCCTCGGCGGCACCGCGCAGTCGGTGTTCCGCCTGCGGCCCGATTGCTGGTGCCGGAGCTAGCATGTCGCTCGACATGCAAGGCGAACAAACCCTGCCCGTCGGCCGCGACGAACTCTGGGGACTGCTCAACGACCCACAGGTGCTCGCCAAGACGATTCCCGGCTGCAACGCGGTGGAGCGCCTGGGCGAAGATCGCTACCGCATGGGGCTGAAACTTCAGGTGGCCAACGTGAGCGGCGAGTACATGGGCGAAGTCGAGATCCGCGACAAGCGCGCGCCCGAGCACTATGTGCTCGCGGTCTCGGGCGAGGGCTCGATAGGCTTCATGCGCGGCGAGGCGGCCTTCGACATCGAAGACCGGGGTGAAGGCGAGTCGCTGCTGCGCTACGCCGGCAAGGCGGAGGTGGGCGGCGTGGTGGCGGGAGTCGGTCAGCGCGTGCTGAGCGGGGTCGCGAAGTTTCTCGTCGGGCGCTTTTTCAAGGCGCTCGAAAAACATATCGTCGACGCGCGGGGCTGAGAAATCATGGCCGAACCGGTGCGGGGCTATCCCGATCTGCACGAGCATCTCGCGGCGCTCGCCGCGCAAGGTTTGCTGCGCGTCATCGACCACCCGGTGGACAAGGACTCCGAACTCCATCCGCTGGTGCGCTGGCAGTTCGTCGGCGGACTCGCCGAATCCGAGCGCAAGGCATTTCTATTCAAACGCGTGGTCGACGGGCGCGGACGCGAGTACGCGATGCCGGTGGTGGTGGGCGCGCTTGCGGCGAATCGCGCGATCTACTCGGTCGGCATGGGAGCGCCGCTGGACAAGATCCAGGAAAAATGGGATCGCGCGATCGCGCAGCCGATCAAGCCGCGCGAGGTGGCCGACGCCGTGTGCCAGCAGGTCGTGCACAGCGGCGCGGAACTGCAGGGCGAGGGCAAGGGGCTCGACGCGCTGCCGATCCCGATCTCGACGCCCGGTTTCGACAGCGCGCCGACGCTCACCGCGACCAACGTCATCACGCGCGACCCCGAAACCGGCGTGCAGAACATGGGCACCTACCGTGCGGCGCTGAAGGCGAGCGACCGCCTGGTGGTGCGCATGGCGACGCGCGTGGGCGGCGCGGGCGGCTACCAGCACTATCTCAAGCACCAGGGCCGCGGCGACAAGACGATGCCCTGCGCCATCGTGCTCGGCTGCCCGCCCTATGTCGCGTTTCTCGGACCGCAGAAACTGCCGCTGGGCGTGGACGAAATGGAGGTCGCCGGCGGCCTCGCGGGCATGCCGATCAACGTGGTGCGCGCGAAAACCGTCGACCTGTTCGTTCCGGCCGAAGCCGAGATCGTGATCGAGGGACTCATCGACACCGAATGGGTCGAGCCCGAAGCACCGTTCGGCGAATCGCACGGTCATGTGGCGCTGGAAGAATTCAACATGCCGATGCGCGTCACCGCGATCACCCACCGGCGCGACGCCGTGATTCCCTCGTACCTGAGCCAGGTCGCGCCCTCGGAGTCGAGCGTGATCAAGCGCGTCGCCTACGAGCCGCTGTTTCTCGACCACCTGCGCCGTGCGCTCGGCATCCGCGGCGTGAAGCGCGTCTCGCTGCACGAGCCGCTCACGGGGCTGTTACGCGTCACGTTGGTCACGATGGAAAAAGGCACGCCGCGCACCGAGATCTGGCGCGCGCTCTACGGCGCGGCCTTCTTCAAGGGCGATTGCGGCAAGATCTGCATCGCGGTGAACGAAGATATCGATCCGGACAATGCCGACGCGATCCTCTGGGCGATGGCGTATCGCGCCAATCCGGTCGAGGACGTGCAGACCGTCGCGCACCGCGGCCAGGGCCATGGCCCGAAGCGTGAGCGCGAGGGCGAGGAGGATTCGACGCTGCTCGTCGATGCGACGATGAAGGGCGACCTGCCGCCGCTCGCGCTGCCCAAGCGCGAGTACATGGAACGCGCGCAGCGGCTGTGGGAGAAGCTCGGCCTGCCGGGGTTGCGGCCGCAGTCGCCCTGGCACGGCTATTCGCTCGGCGACTGGCTGCCGCAGTGGGACGAGGCGGCACAGCGCGCGGTGCAGGGGCGGTACGCGGAAAACGGCCGCGCGAGTGAAGCGCAGCGGCGCAAAGGCGTGAAGCCCGAAACCAAGTATCGTCCCGTATAGTCCGGCCGCAGGCTCCGGTTGGAGGAACGCCCGAAGGGAGGTCCGAAAATGGCTCGAAGAACCGACAAGGTCATCGTCAGCTGCGCCATCACCGGCGCGATCCACACCCCCAGCATGTCTCCGGGACTTCCGTGGAAGCCCGAGGATATCGCCAAGCAGGCGATCGATGCGGCGCGCGCGGGCGCCGCGATACTGCATCTGCACGCGCGCAACCCCGAGAACGGATCGCCGAGCGGCGACCCCGCGGTGTTCCGACAATTCCTGCCGGTGATCAAGGAGGGCTGCGACGCGGTGATCAACATCACCACCGGCGGCGGCCTGGGAATGCCGGTCGAGCAGCGCATCGCCGCGGCCTCCCTGCTCAAGCCCGAGATGTGTTCGCTCAACATGGGTTCGATGAACTTCGGCATCTTCCCGATGGCCTGGCGCGAGCGTGAATGGAAGTTTGCCTGGGAAAAGCCGTACCTCGAGGCGAGCGAGAATTCGATCTTCCCCAACACTTTCCGCGACATCCAGCGCATCGTCGAAATCCTCGGTGCGCAGGGCACGCGCTTCGAATTCGAATGTTACGACGTCGGCCACCTGTACAACCTCGCGCACCTGCTCGAACGCAAGCTGGTGAAGCCGCCGCTCTTCGTGCAGACCATTTTCGGCATCCTCGGCGGCATCGGCGTGGAGCAGGACAACCTGGTTTTCATGCGGCGCACCGCGGACCGG
>JAOUFA010000394.1 GCA_029858545.1 Betaproteobacteria bacterium | reverse complement strand
GCGAGCCGCTCCTCATTCTGGAGGCGATGAAGATGGAACATACTCTCGCCGCGCCGCACGAGGGCGTGGTGAAGGAAGTGCGCTGCGCCGCCGGCGAACAGGTGGTAGAGGGCGTCGAGCTGGTCGTGTTCGAGCGCGCCGAACAATGATGATGCGCCGGGAGAGCTGAAAATGTCGCTGCCGAAGAAAGTGCGCATCGTCGAAGTCGGCCCGCGTGACGGGCTGCAGAACGAGAAGGGCGTCGTGCCGACGAAGATCAAGATCGAACTGATCGAGCGGCTCGCCGACTGCGGCCTCGCGGCGATCGAAGCCACCGCGTTCGTGTCGCCCAAATGGGTGCCGCAGATGGCCGACCACAGCGAGGTGCTCAAAGGCATCCGCCGCAAGCCGGGCGTCGCCTACGCGGTGCTCGCGCCCAATCTGAAGGGGTTGGACTCCGCGCGTGCCGCGGGGGCCGAGGAAGTGGCGATCTTCCCCGCCGCGACCGAATCGTTTTCGCAGAAGAACCTCAACTGCTCGATCGCCGAATCGCTCGAGCGCTTCGGCGCGGTGGCCCGCGCCGCGCGCGCGGCGGGCCTGCGCGTGCGCGGCTATCTGTCCTGCGCGCTCGGCTGCCCGTTCGAAGGCGAGGTGGCGCCGGCACGCGTTGCCGAGCTGGCCGCGGCGCTCGACGCAATGGGCTGCTACGAAGTGTCGCTTGCCGACACGATCGGCGTCGCGACGCCGCGCAAGACGCAGGCGATGCTCGAGGCCTGCGCCCGGCGCGTGCCGATCGAGCGCCTCGCCGGCCACTACCACGACACCTACGGCCAGGCACTCGCCAATCTCTACGCCTCGCTCGAACTGGGCGTCGCGGTGTTCGATGCCTCGGTCGCGGGTCTCGGCGGCTGTCCCTACGCGCCGGGCGCGACCGGCAATGTCGCCACCGAGGACGTGGTCTACCTGCTGAACGGTCTGGGCATCGAAACCGGCGTGGACCTCGCGCGCCTGGCGCAAACCGGGCTATGGATCAGCGCGGCAATCGGTCGCGAGCCGGCGACCCGCGTGGGCCGTGCGTTGTCGTCGAAGTCGAAGTGCTCCGCAGCATGACCGCCTCGCCCTGCGTGAACGTCTGCCACATGAACCCGCGGCACGGGCTGTGCGTGGGCTGCTATCGCACGCTCGACGAGATCGCCCGCTGGTCGGCGCTCGACGAACCCGAGCGCGCGCAGATCGTCGCGACGCTGCGCGAGCGCAGGGCCCAACTGGGCCCGCTGCGCGCGCCGCGGCCACGCTGAAACGGATCATCCCTTGACGCCGCGCCTCCCTGCGTCGATCTGCGTGCACCAACGCGGCTGGCTGTCGTCGAACAACATCGTCTTCATCGATAGCGAGCGCGAGGCGACGGTGGTCGATGCGGGCTACGTCACCCACCGCGAACAGACCGTCGAACTGCTGCGCCACTCGATCGGCGCGAGGCGCCTCGCGCGCCTGATCAACACGCATTGCCATTCGGACCACATCGGCGGCAACGCGGCGCTCGCGCGCGCCTTCGGTTGCGCGATCGCGATTCCCGAGGGCGAGGCGGCCAACGTGAGGGCCTGGGACGAGGAAGCGCTGCATCTGGCGAGCTTCGGTCAGCGCTGCGAACGTTTTGCCTTCGACAGCACGCTCGCGCCCGGCGCGACGCTCGGCATGGGCGGCATCGCCTGGCAGGCGATCGCCGCGCCCGGACACGACATGGAAGCGTTGGTTTTTCACGCCCCCGAAGAAGACATCCTGATCTCCGGAGACGCGCTCTGGGAGGACGGTTTCGGCGTGCTGTTTCCGGAGCTCTTCGGCGAACCGGGTCTCGCGGCGACGCGCGCCACGCTCGACACGATCGCGCGACTCGCGCCCCGCGTGGTGATCCCCGGACACGGGCGCGCGTTCGGCGAAGTCGACGCGGCGCTCGAGCGCGCCTATGCGCGGCTCGAAGCCTTCGAGCGCGATCCTGAGAAACTCGCGCGCAACGCATTCCGCGTTCTCGTGGTATTCCATATTCTCGACCGGCAGGCGGTCACGCTCGAAGCCGTTGCGGCGCTGCTCGCCGGCACGAGTTTCTTCGCGGCGCTGAACGAGCGCTCGTACCGGCTTGCGCCGGCTGCGCTCGCCGACAGGCTGGTGCGCGAGTTGACGGCATCGGGCGCATTGCGTATCGACGGCGAATTGGTCCGTCCCGGCTAGCGCGAGCTTCGCGGTCGATCCACTCGCGCCATACAACGTGGATCGATGGTAGCCTTGTGCGCGACAGAGAGCCACGCGATGAATGAATCCCGACCCGCCATACAGCACTCCGCCGCGCACTTCTTTCTCGAAGGCCTGACCGAACTCGGCCTCGATTACCTGTTCTGCAATCTCGGCACCGATCATGTTCCGCTGATCGAGGAGATGGCGCGCTGGCGCGACACCGGGCGAGCGTTTCCGCGCCCCATTCTCTGCCCGCACGAGAGTATCGCGGTGCACATGGCGGCGGGTTACGCGGCGATGACCGGGCGCGGCCAGGGCGTATTCGTGCATGTCGACGCCGGAACGGCGAATTCGGCGATGGCGCTGCACAATTTGTTTCGCGGTCGCACGCCGGCGCTCGTGATGGCGGGTCGCGCGCCGTTCACCGTGCACGGCGAACTCGCCGGTACGCGCGACAACTACGTGCACTTTCTTCAGGATCCGTTCGACCAGGCAAGCCTGGTGCGGCCCTATGTGAAGTGGGAATACACCCTGCCCTCGGGAGTGGTCGCCAAGGAGGCGCTGCGGCGCGCCCATTCGGTGATGCACAGCGACCCGCAGGGACCCGTATACATGATGTTGCCGCGCGAAGTGCTCACCGCGCAGTGGGGCGAGGACGCGATCGAGGGCTTTGCCGAAAAGGATTTCGGCAGCGTGCGCGCCGCGGGGGCCGATCCGGAACTGATCGGCGCGCTGGCCGAGCGCCTGCTCGCCGCGCGCGATCCGGTCCTCGTCACCGCTTACGCGGGACGCAATCCCGCCGCGCCGGCGGCGCTTGAGGCGCTCGCACGCCTCGCCGGCATCCGCGTGTTCGAATACAGCCCGACGCATCTGAACATCGCGCACGATTCGCCCTGCTTCGCGGGATTCCAGCCGGGCGAAGCGGTTTCGCGCGCCGACCTCGGGCTGCTGGTGGACGTCGACGTTCCCTGGATGCCGCGCGAAACGCGGCCCGCGCCGGATTCATTCTGGGCGCAGATCGACGTCGATGCGATCAAACAGGACTTCCCGATGTGGGGGTTCGGCGCCCGGCTGCGTATCCAGGGCGACAGCACACGCATCCTCGTGCAGCTCACCGAGGCGCTGCGCGCCAGGGCAAGTCCTGAGTTTCTCTCGAGCTCGGCAAAACGCATCGAGGCGATGGCGCGGGAACACGCTGCGCGCGAGGCACGCAGCGCCAAGCTGGCCGCCGCGCGCGGACGCAGCGGCGCGATCGATGTGCATTTCCTCTGTGCCGAGCTCGGCCGCGTCCTCGATCCCGAGGACGTGGTGGTCAACGAGGCGATCCGCAACACGCCCGCGGTGCTGGCGCAGATTCCGCGCAACCGCCCGCTCAGCCTCATCGGACGCTCGGGAGGC
>JAOUFA010000393.1 GCA_029858545.1 Betaproteobacteria bacterium | reverse complement strand
CAATTCTTTCAGCGACTACAGGATGGACTTCCTCTCACCAGCAGCGAGAAACTGAACTCAGTACACAGCAAGCTCCGCGATTACAGCAAGACTCTCGCAAAGCATGACTTCTTCAAGAAATCCGTCGTCGTCCCTGACACGCGTTACGCTCATTTTGACATCGTAAGCAAAGCGGCGGTCATCGAAATAGAAGGAATTGAGTCGGGTCTGCGATACGACGATATCAAGCCAGTTGTCATCTTCCGGCGTAAAGGAGCCACCGGGTTTTCGGCGTAATGGAGCCAGCTGGTTTTCGGCGTAAAGGAGCCACCTGAGGTAGGAGCGGGTATCTCGGATTGACGCGGCAGGGCTACCCTCCCGGCTTTTTGCCTGGAGGGGGAAGCCGTGGGCCGCAGGAGATTCGAGATGTTTCAGTACCGAGCTGTCCTGGTGCGGCTGCGCCAGGGGGATGCCGATCGCGACATCGCGCGCAGCCGCCTCATGAGCCGGCGCAAGCTGGCGCGGTTCCGGGCGATTGCCGCCCGAGAGGGTTGGTTGGCGGCGCAGAGCCCGCTTCCCGAGGATGCGGCGATCGCAGCGGCCATCGGCACGGCGCGTCGGGCGCGATCCAGTATTTCCACGGCCGAACCCCACCGCGCGATCGTCGAGCGCTGGGTGGCCGAAGGCGTCTCGGGGGTGGCGATCCATGCCGCGCTCGTGCGCAATCACGGCTACACCGGGAGCTACTCAGCGGTGTACCGCATGCTGGCCGCAATCCGCGCGGCGTTGCCCCCGGATGTGACGGTGCCGCTTGTCTTCGATCCGGCCGAAGCCGCTCAGGTCGATTTCGGCGCCGGTCCCGTGCTGATCGATCCGGCCAGCTCCAAGCCGCGGCGCACCTGGTGCTTCGTGATGACGCTGTGCTGGTCACGCCACCAGTACGTCGAGTTCGTCTGGGATCAGACGGTGCCGACTTGGCTGGGCTGCCACCGCCGGGCGTTCGAATGGTTTGGCGCCGTGCCCCGGCGCCTGATCATCGACAACGCCAAGTGCGCGATCACCCGGGCCTGCGCGCGCGAGCCGCTCGTGCAACGCGCCTACGCCGAGTGCGCCGAAGGCTATGGATTTCGCATCGACGCCTGTCCTCCGGCCGACCCCCAGAAGAAGGGCATCGTAGAAGCCGGGGTGAAGTATGTGAAGCGCAACTTCATCCCGACCCGGACCTTCCGCGACATGGCTGACCTGAACGAACAGGCCCAGCGCTGGGTGGCCGAAGTGGCCGGGGTACGCATCCACGGCACGACCCGCGAGCGTCCGCTTGAGCGCTTCGCGCTGGAGCAGCCCCTCATGCAGGCGCTGCCTGCCATTGCACCCGACCTGGGTTCCTGGCACCAGGTCAGCGTTCATCGCGACTGCCACGTGCAGCACGGCCGCATTCTGTACTCGGTGCCCTTCGCCCTGGTGGGTAAGCGCCTGTGGCTTCGCGCCACCGACACGAGCGTGTCGATCTACGAGGACTTCCGGCTCGTGGCCACGCATCCGCGCGGGCGGCGCGCGGGCGAGCGCATGACGGTGCGTGAACACCTGCCGCCGGAGGCCCAGGCCTTCTTTCTGCGCGATCGCACCTGGTGCGTCAAACAGGCCGCCGCGATCGGTGCAGCCTGCACCGAACTCATCGAACGTTTACTCGCCGATCGCATCCTCGAGCGCCTGCGCGCGGCCCAAGGCGTGCTGCAGTTGGCCGAGCGCTACGGGGCGGCTCGGCTGGAGGCGGCCTGTGCGCGAGCGCTCTATCACGCGAGCCCCTATTACCGCACCGTCAAGACGATCCTCGCCGGGGGCTTTGATTTGCAGGCAAGCGACGAGGCCGCAAGCGAGCAGCCCCACGCCCCCGGGGCGCGCTTTGCGCGCGATGCGTTCTCGCTCTTCAACCCCGATGAACACCCCCAACACTGAGCCCGTTTCCGGGTTATCCACGGCGCGGGACGCTCTTTGCGTGCGAGGCGCCGCGCGCCCCGCGCCGTGGATAACCCTGCCTCGTCGTTCTTCTCTCACCTCAACCAAGGAGACCCACCGCATGAACCCCATGCCAGAGCTCGCCCCGCACTTGAAGCAACTGCGTCTGTCCGGCATCCTCGATTCGCTCGAAGCCCGTAACCGCCAGGCGATCGATTCCAAATTGGCCTACACCGAGTTCCTCGCCCTGCTCGTGCAGGACGAGGTCGCACGGCGCGAGCAGAAGAAGTTCGCCCTGCGCTTGCGCCGCGCGGCGTTTCGCGCCACCAAGACCCTCGAAGGCTTTGAATTCGAGCGCCTGCCCTCGATCAACCGCTCGCTCGTGCACGACCTCGCCACCGGGCGCTACATGGCCGAGCGCGCTCCCGTTCTCATCGTCGGGCCCTGCGGCACGGGCAAATCCCACCTCGCCCAGGCCCTTGGCCACTGCGCCGTGCGCCAAGGTATCGATGTCGTATTCGGCACCTGCGCGCAACTCACCCAGAGCCTGAACGCCGCGCGCGCCACCGGCGGCTACGACAGGAAACTCGCCGCTCTCGCGCGCGTGCCGCTACTCATCATCGATGACTTCGGCTTGAAACCCCTGCGGCCCCCGGCTGACGAGGATCTGCACGACTTGATCGCCGAGCGCTATGAGAGCACCGCCACCGTCGTCACCAGCAACCTCGACTTCACCGAATGGGACCAAGCCTTCCCGGCCAACCGCCTTCTTGCCTCCGCGACCCTTGACCGGCTGCGCCATAACGCCTACTGCCTGGTGCTCGACGGTCAGAGCTACCGTGCCCCGAAGCTCAGTCCTTCGGCCACCAAACCGAAGCTTGCAAACAGCGCCAAATCCACGCATTCTTAACCCTGACGGGATGCCCGTTCCATGACCTCTGAACTGGCTCCATTACGCCGAAAAATCCTGGCTCCTTTACGGCGAAAGATGACAGCGGGACCGCCATCAATCTTTTCATGCGCGACTTGCCGCGCCTGTCGGTCGACATCGACCTTGCGTACCTGCCCATCGCCGATTTCGAGCACTCGCAAACGGCAATCGATGCCGCGCTGCGCCGAATTGCTGGGCGGCTGTCGGGCGGCTCGCCGGCCTACCGCGTGACCGTGGGCGCCAATGACGGCGTTGGGCCGGTCGATACGCTCAGTGTTACTGACGGCACTCAGACCGTAAAGGTGGAGGTCAATCCGGTGCTCAGGGGCGCCGTGAATACCCCAACCCTGCTGGCGCTGCGGCCCGCGGTTCAGGAAGAGTTCGGCTTTGCGCAGATCACGACGTTGGCATTTGAAGACGTTTATGCCGGAAAGCTGATGGCCGCACTGGACCGCCAACACCCAAGAGACCTGTTTGATGCGATGGTCCTGCTGGAGAACGAGGGCATATCAGAGCGCCTGTTCAAAACGTGGGTCGCCTATTTGATAGGGCACAAGGGTTCCATGGCGGACACGCTCGACCCTAACCGTAAGGACATCGCGGCGCTGTATCGCAGCCAGTTCCTGACCATGACGACGCGGCAGGTCAGTCTGGAGCAATTGCATGAAACACGTGAGCGTTTGATTGCGGAACTGCGCGACAAACTCGGCGAGTCGGAGAAGACGTTTCTGCTCTCGGTGAA
>JAOUFA010000392.1 GCA_029858545.1 Betaproteobacteria bacterium | reverse complement strand
GGTTCCGAGCTTCGCCTGCTGCGCGTCGCTCGCGTCGATCTCTACGTAGAGATGCCTGAGGAAGCGGTCGAGCCGTTCGTCGAGCTTCGCCGGGTTGAACGGTTCGCCACGGTGCCATCGGCCGTGCGCATGGGCGTTGAACCCGATAACGCCCGCGGCTGCGCCCAGAACAGCGGCGAAGGCCGCACGAGCGAAGAAGCGCCGCCGGGATTTGTTGCCAGAATCCATGATCTGCTCCTTTCCTGGTGAGGGGGAAGCTGCGTTCCCGGGAAGCAGTCTGTGCGCCGGCCGTCACCGGCCGATGCGCGGCCGGTAAAGTTACGTAAAGACGCTGCAGGCAGTCGGCAACCGAGGCATCCGACCCACGCAGGCGCTCGATGCCCTCGCGCCCTGCGACGCGGACCGCGCAGGCGGTTCAGCCGTGCACGAACCGGCTTGGCGTCGCGACATGGCGGCCGGCGCGCTGCGAAGCCGACTTGCGGATCGCAGCGGGGAGATCGACCCACCCGGCGAACAGCACTTCCACGCCATAGCCCGGTGCAGGCCGCCTGTGCGCCCTGCGGAACAGTCTCGCGAACCAGTAGGTCAAGACTTTCATGATCGTCCTCCGAACACAACACGACAAGCCACGCTCAACACCTGTCATCTTTAACGGCCGATTCGCCGGTCGGTTGAATTCATCGTACGCTTGAATCGTTGCCTGTCCAGCCTCCGAAAGTACAATTGGCAATCTTTGACCCTTGTGGTAATCGCCTAGACATATCGCCTAGGACAATCTCCTAGGCGCACCGATCGCGCTTCAGCCTTCAAACAATCTTTTACTCCAACCGATGGCGCGGTACTTGATACGAGTCAAGCACGCGTGTTGGACCGGGCGGCGCTAGCCCGGAGGGACGTTCGCCGAGCGGAACGCACTGGCCGCCGCGTCCATGAGCGCGCGCTGCACCTCCTGTCTCGGATGCAGGACGTCGTGCTCGCAACGCGCGCAACGGTACAGCGGCAGGGTGAGCGCCACGTCGACGGTTGCACTGTCGGAAAATTCGATGCGGTGCCGGGCGCTCGCATGCCTGCCCGATTCGGCGGGCATGTCGCCACCGCAGCCCGGGCAGTGATACCGTTTTCGAATCAAACCGCGCTTATTCGCATGCGGCGCGGAGAATGTTCCGTCGGCATTCAGCAGCTTTTCGATCAGGTGCAGCGGAAAGTCCGGCGTCAGGAAGCGCTTGTGGCCCCGTGCGCACAGGTATGCCGGCATTCCTTCGATTTCCACGCGGACACCGCTGTCCTCGCCCTGGGCGCGCGGCAGGCGCGTCAAGGCTACCTCGGCACCGCACTGGCGGCAGGTCTTGGCATGGCTCATCTTGTCCTCCTCCTCGGTGGGTCGTCAGTCGTGTCTCCAGTCCCGAACTAGATTGGACGACCGCGGCTGCGCGAGTTGGTTCCCCGAGTCCTGGCGGCGAGGAGGGGGTGTCACCCCAAGGAAGGGGACGTCCCCCCCGTGACCCATGCAGCACGTACCGACGTACTCGCCTGGAGGCGCCGGGAATTCAATCGGCGGCGCCCGGCCAATCCAGACTCGCACGATCGGTCGTTTCCCGAAGAAGACGAGATTCAACGCCGCGCAAGACGCCCGGGCGGGTGCTGATCTTGGGCCAGCATCGCGCTAGGCGCGCACGTACGCCCAACCGCCCCGCAGCCGCTTGACGATCTGATCGAGCGCCGAAGGCGCGACCTGCACGCCGGATAACAGGCGGACCTGGATGCCCCGTTCGCGCAGCCGGTCGATGGTCTGATTGCAGGCAACCAGGGTCAACTCCGGGTACCGAAGGCGCAGCGCCTCGATGCGCGTCGCAAAGGGAGAGGTATCGGCACGCAGTAAATCCAGCCCGGAACTGTTGGCGACGATCTCGACCTGCAGGTGGCGCCCGTCCCGCCTGGCGGCGCGCAGCACGTCGTCGACCTCGTCGAGCGCTGCCTGCAGAATCTCGCGTCGCGACAGGCTGACGTGCAACACCACGCGATCGTTGGGCACCTCGCGCAGCGACGCGCCGTCGGTAAGGGCAACTTCCGTCTCGGTGACACCCGGCAGCAAAACGGCATGCGCCAGCCAGCCGGCACCGGCGCTCACCAGACACAGCGCCGCAACGGCCGCCCAACGCCTGCCGCGCGCGTTCTCGCGCCGCGGCGCGCGCGGCGCCGCGGCGTAGGCATGCCGCAGCATATCCTTCAGTGAGCGCGCCGCGCAGACCTCGGCGCGCAGCGTCTCGTCGTGGCGCATCCGCTCGGCAATCCGGCCCCACTCGGCCTGATCGAGCTCGCCGTCGACGAATGCGCTCTGCATCTCGGGGGACACGTCGTTTTCGCTTTTCATTTTACGACCCTCATCGTCTTCCGCTCGTTGCCGCCAATCGCCGCCGAACCGGGTGCCGCATCGAGCAGCCTCAGCTTGAGCGCGGCGCGCGCGCGGCACAGCCTGCTCATCACGGTGCCGATCGGCAGATCGAGTATCTGGGCCACCTCGGCATAGCTGCATTCCTGCAGGTCGACCAGCGTCAGCACCTGGCGCTGCCCGAGCGGCAGGCGACTCACCTCGTCGCGCACCCGCGCCACAACCTGCGCGCTTTCGCGCGCACTCTCGGGGGTGTCGGCATGCGAGAGCACCGCCTCGTCCAGTTCATCGATGTCCTCGAAGGTGCGCGTACGCCGGTAGTGGTCGCGCAGACAGTTGGCGAGGATGCTGCACAACCAGCTCTTCAGCCGCTGCGGATCGCGCAGTTGCGCCGAGCGGTCAAGCGCGCGCAGCAGCGTCTCCTGCACCAGATCGTCGGCCAGCGCGGGGTCATGGCACCAGGCGTAGGCGAGCCGGTAGAGCGCCAGGCGATGCGCCTCGGCGCGCAGTCGGCGCCGTAATGCCGGTCTGAGCAGATGGTCGATGAGGGTCATGGTGGCCAGGTATGCGAGAGACGTCGCCGATCGGCCGATTATTCCATCAGGTCGATGGAATAAGTGCATGACCTGCGACGTCCCACTAGCCTCGGCAGTCAATTTCCTGGCCGCCAAATCAAGGAGGAGATTCGATGAAACAAGCACTTATTGGTGCGGCGCTGTTGCTCGCCGCGGGAGTAGGCGGGATACAGGGCTGCGCGACCAGCCAGCCGGAACCCAAATACCGCTTTGTCATTCAGGTTTCGGAGGACGATCCGAAAGCCTGGAATCTTGCCCTCAACAATGCGGAAAATCCCGCAGAACTGGTCGGCAAGGAGAACGTCCGGGTCGAAATCGTCGCCTACGGCCCGGGGCTCAAAATGTTCAAGGCGGGGTCAGCCGTCGCCGACCGCCTCAACGCCGCGCTCGACCATAACGTCGATCTCGCGGCCTGCGGTGTGACGATGAAGAAGATGAAGCTCACCCAGGCCGACCTGATCGGTGGTGCCCGCGTGGTCTCGGGCGGCCTCATCGAGATCGCAGACCGCCAGATGCAGGGCTGGTCGTACATCCGACCCTGATGCTTTCGGCGGCGGCGGGGTGCGCCCCGCCGCCGCATCGAGGCAAGGCCCGGGTCGCATCGATCGCGGAATCGGGCACGCGGTCCTGGCGGACCTGCCACCCG
>JAOUFA010000391.1 GCA_029858545.1 Betaproteobacteria bacterium | reverse complement strand
GGATGTGTTCGTAGAGTCTTTCCAGCCAGCCGATGCGATGCGCCACGCCGCTGATGTAGGGGTGCACGCTGATCGCCATCACGCGCGTGATGTGCTCGCTCTCGGCGTACAGCCGGTCGAACTGCGCCGCACCGCGGCGCAGCATTTCTTCGGCGGTGTGCTGCTGCAGCAGCATCATCGGGATGTCGTTTACTTCCACCGTGTAAGGCACCGAAACGATGTGGCCCTTGGAGGTGCTGATCTTCACCGGCTGGTCGTCGAGCACCCAGTCAGCGACGTACTCGATGCCCTCTTCGTGCAGGATATCGATGGTGTCGTAGGTCTCGGTGAGCCCCGGACTCTCCCAGCCGCGCGGCGGCTTTCCGGTGTATTCGCGGATGGCCTCGATCGTGTCGCGGATCGCCGTTCTCTGATCGGAAAGCTGGTGCATGGGGCCCTGCAGATAGCCATGCCCCATGAACTCCCAGCCCGCCTCGCGCGCGGCCGAGGCGATCCGCGGATAGCTCTTCAGCACCGAGCCGTTGACCGCGAAGGTCGGTTTGATCTTGTGGCGCGCGAGCGCTTCGACCAGGCGCCAGAAGCCGACGCGGTTGCCGTACTCGTGCCACGCCCAGTTGGGCAGATCGGGTTGCTGCGGAACGCCCATCGGGGGCGAGAGCACGGTGCGCGGCATGTTGCGTTCAATCGACCATTCCTCGACGTTGACGATGGTCCACACGGCCATGCGCGCCCCGCCCGGCAGCCGCAGCGGCGAGCGGTCGACGATCGCCGAGTAGGGGACGCGGTCGCGCGGCAGTTTGCCCGTGCTCATCGCGCGCTCCCCGCGCGATGAGCCGGCGCCACCGGGTACCGGAAGAACCTGAAATGGCCGCGACGCATCGCTCCTCCGAATCGGGCAGCCGGCATGCCTACATGCCGAGGTAGAGCTTCTTCACAAGGTCGTTGTCCACCAGCGAGCTACGCGAGTTACCCTCGAACTCGATGCGGCCGTGCACAATGACGTAGCCGCGGTCGGCGATGCGAATCGCCTGGTGGAAATTCTGCTCGGCCATCAGCACGGTGAGGCCGAAGCGCTCCTTCAGCTCCTGGATCTTGGTGACCGTGTGCTGCACCAGCAGCGGAGAAAGACCCACCGATGGCTCGTCGACCAGCAGGATGCGCGGTGCGGTCATCAGCGCGCGCGCCAGCGCGAGCATCTGCTGCTCGCCGCCGCTCATGCTGCCGGCCAGCTGGCGGCGCCGCTCGGCGAGCCGCGGGAAAGCCTCGTAGCAATAGGCGAGATTGTCGTCGATGCGTTCGCGCGCGCCGCGCCGATGCGCGCCCAGCAGCAGGTTCTCCTCGACGCTCAGCTTCGGAAACAGACGCCGTCCTTCTGGCACCAGCGCGATGCCGAGCTGCACGATCGCCTCGGTCGACTTGCCGACCAGGTCATGCTCGACCCCGTCAATCGTCGCCGTGATCTGCCCCGCACTCGGCCGCACCATGCCCATGATGCATTTGATGAGCGTGCTCTTGCCGTTGCCGTTGGTGCCGAGCAGCACCGCCGTCTCACCCGGCGGGACTTCGAGCGACACCCCGTGCAGCGCGCGCACCGCGCCATAGCCGGCATCGATCGCGCGGATCGACAGACTATGCGCCAAGGTAAGCCCTCTGCACCTCGGGATCGTCGGCCATCTCGGTCGGCGTCCCGGAAAAGATGATCTGCCCGGTATCGAGACAGACCACGCGCTGCGAAAAGCGCATCACCGCATGCATGATGTGCTCGATCATGATCACCGTGATCCCCGCCTCGCTCATCTTGAACAGGATCGCGAGTACCTCGTCGATCTCGTTATCCGAAAGACCGGCCATCGCCTCGTCGGAGATCAGCAGCCGGGGATGCGCGGCCATCGCCCGCGCGAGTTCCATCTTGCGCAATTCCACCTGCGAGAGCTGGTTGGACTGCGTGTCGGCCTTGTCGGCAAGCCCCATGTCCTCCAGGATACGCATCGCCTCGGCGCGCGTGTCCGCCTTGTGCAGCGAGCCGCGATGCACGATGAATTCGAGCGGAACGATGAGGTTCTCCAGCACGCTCATGCTGTGAAACGGGCGCGGGATCTGAAAACTGCGCGCGATGCCGCGCCGCGTACGCTGGAAGGCAGGCTGCTTGGAAATGTCCTCGCCGTCGAACAGGATAGAGCCGCCGTCGTGCGTCAGCGAACCCGAGATGCAATTGATGAGGGTGGTCTTGCCCGAACCGTTGGGCCCGACCAGGCCGAAACGTTCGCCCGCCTCGATCTCGAGACTCACCTCGGAAAGCGCGCTGAATCCGCCGAAGGACTTCGACACCTGCTGGACCTTGAGGAGCGCGCTCATTGCAGCGTCTTCGCGGAAGAAGATTTGCGGCGCAGCTTGCCGCGCAGTTTCGCGAACAATCCGATGATGCCGTCGGGCGCGCCCACCACGAACGTCACCAGCAGCACCCCGACCACCAGCACGTTCAGTTCCGAGGACACGGTCACCGTGACCACCTGCTGCACCGTGCCGAGCAGCAGCGCGCCGAGTACCGGGCCGATCCAGTGCGAGGTTCCGCCGATGATCGGCATCGCGAGCGCCGACACCGAGTAGTTCAAACTGAACGCGGAGCCCGGTTCGACGAAACTCTGATACATCGCAAGCGGCGCGCCCGCCGCCCCCATCAGCGCCCCCGAGATCGCGCAGGCGAACAGCTTGAGCCTCAGCGTCGGCACGCCGGTGCACTCAGCGGCGATCTCATTGTCGCGGATTGCGCGCAGACCGCGGCCGAGCCACGAAGTCTGCATGTAACGCGCGATCGCCACCGCGACGATCGCGAGCAGCAGCACCACGACGAAGAGCATCTTGATGTACGAATCGAACGGTGCGGTCACCGGCGGGCGCAGAATCTGTATGCCGGTTCCCCCGCCCACGTAGCGCCAGTTGATCACCACCGTCTCGAGGATGATCGCCACTGCTACCGTGGCGATGGAAAAGAAGATTCCGCGCAACCGCAACGTGAGCAATCCGGTGCCGAACCCCATCGCCGCGCCAAGCGCGGCGGCGCCAAGAATCTGTACCGCGAGCGGTGCGCCGGTCGATTTGATAAGCAGCACGGCAATGTACGCGCCCATGCCGAAGAAAGCGCTGGTGCCGAAATTCACGTAACCCGCGTAGCCGCCGAGGATGTTCCATGCTGTGGCAAGCACGACGAACTGCAGCACCACGTATGCAGCGAAGAAGAAGTACTCGTTGTGCAGGACCAGCGCGGCGGTCGTCGCCGCGGCAAGAATCAGCGCGGCACCGACCCAGAACCAAACCGAGCCCGGACGTTTCATCGGCCGAACAACCCTTGCGGACGGATGCCGAGCATGACCAGCAGCAGCCCGAAGGCCACCGCGGGCGCCCACGAAGCCCCGAACAGCGTCAGCACGATCGACTCGGATACACCGAGGATCAAGCCCGCGACCAGCGTGCCGCTCATGCTCCCCAGGCCGGCGAGCACCACCACGCAGAAGGTGCGCCCGATATAGACGCGGTCGAGGCTCGGCTCGACCGGGCCGATAATGATGAGCAGCGCGCCAGCAAGCGCCGTCACCGCGGTGGCGATACCGAAA
>JAOUFA010000390.1 GCA_029858545.1 Betaproteobacteria bacterium | reverse complement strand
ATTCTCGCGGCATTTCGCGAGCCGCCTCGGCCCGATCTGGTCTTGCTCGACGTGACGCTGCCCGATGCCGATGGATTCGATGTGCTCGCCAAGATGCGGCTGCACCCGGCGCTCAAGACGGTGCCGGTCATCATGGTGACCGCGATCGCGACCCGCGAGGCGGTCATCAAGGGGATCCTGCGCGGCGCCGACGGCTATATCACCAAGCCCTTCGAGGTTGACGTGCTCCTCAAAGCGGTGAGAACAGTGCTGGGGCTCACTTCGGCCGCCGGAGCCGGCAGGAAGCCTTAGCGATGGAACCGGACGAGTTCACGCGCGCGATCGCGGAGATGAGCGCCGATTTTCGGCGCAGTCTGACCGCGAAACTCGATCGACTCGACACGCTGCGGAGGAAAGTGACGAGCCGGACGTCGACCGCGAATGACATTCGGGAGATGTATCGCGAGTTGCATACGATCGCCGGAACGGCGCACGCATTTGGCCTGCCCGAAGTGAGCAAAGCCGCGCGCGTGGCGGAAAGTCTGCTTGCGCCGTATTACGACGCCGATGCCAAGGCGGTGCCGCAGGACGTCGACCGGGATCGCCTGGATCAACTGATCGAGGCGCTCAAGCAAAGCCGCCCAGGCCCCGAGCTGGGGTGAGTCGGCGGCACCGCATTGTTGCGTCGGTGCCGCGTCGCCGATGTATTATTGGTCTGATGATGGAAATTAGCGTAAATGGCGCCGTGCATCGCCTCGAGGCCTCGATTTGCGTGGCCGAGTTGATCGAGAAGCTCGGTATGGCGGGCAGGAAGATCGCGGTCGAGAAGAACGGCGAGATCGTGCCCAGGAGCGCGCACGCGCGCACACCGCTCGCCGACGGCGACCGGCTCGAACTCGTCGTTGCCGTAGGGGGAGGTTAGCTATGATGAGCGGCGACAAGTTTGTCATCGCAGGCAAGACCTATTCTTCGCGCTTGCTGATCGGCACCGGGAAATACAGGGATTTCGCGCAGACACGCGCAGCGGTCGAAGCCTCGGGCGCGGAAATCGTAACGGTGGCGATCCGCCGAATGAACATCGGCCAGAATCCGAATGAACCGAACCTTCTGGAAGCACTGCCGTCTTCCAGGTTCACCTATCTTCCGAACACGGCCGGATGCTATAGCGCCGACGATGCAGTGCGCACTTTGCGCCTTGCGCGCGAGTTGCTCGACGGGCATGAACTCGTGAAGCTCGAGGTGCTGGGCGATCCGCAGAATCTCTTCCCGAACATGCCGGAAACGCTCAAGGCGGCGGCGCAACTCGTGAGCGAAGGTTTCAAGGTGATGGTGTACTGTTCCGACGACCCGATTCAGGCGAGGATGCTGGAAGAGGCGGGTTGCGTCGCAATCATGCCGCTCGCTTCGCTGATCGGTTCTGGCATGGGCATCCTCAACCCGTGGAACTTGCAGCTGATTATCGAGAAGGCGCGCGTGCCGGTAATTGTCGATGCGGGCGTGGGGACTGCATCGGATGCGGCGGTCGCGATGGAGCTCGGTTGTGACGGCGTGCTGATGAATACTGCCATCGCACAAGCGACGGACCCGCTGCGCATGGCGCGCGCGATGAAACTCGCGGTGGAGGCGGGGCGCGAGGCCTTTCTCGCCGGTCGCATGCCGAAGAAACTGTATTCCGCGGCGCCCTCCTCGCCGACCGAGGGCGTGATTGCTTCGGCGCGGCCAAAGGCCGCGTGAAACCGCTGTCGGATCACAAACCGGTCCGTAGCTACGTCCTTCGTCAGGGGCGTATTTCTTCCGCGCAGACACGCGCGCTGGAGAGCTTGCATCCTCGCTACGGCGTGCCCTACCGCGATGCATTGCTCGACGCGCGCGCGGTGTTCGGGCGCGACGCACCGCTCATCGTCGAGATCGGCTCGGGAATGGGGGAGACTACTGCGCTGATCGCCGCGGGGCATCCTGAGATTGACTACCTCGCCATCGAGGTGCATGCCCCGGGAGTCGGGAGCCTGCTCAAGCGCATCGATGAAACTGGGCTAGAAAATCTGCGCGTTATACGCCACGATGCGCTCGACGTACTGGCTCGTATGATCCCCGACGCCGGGCTTGCGGGGATACATCTGTTCTTCCCCGATCCCTGGCCGAAGAAAAGACACCACAAGCGACGCCTCGTGCAGCCCGCGTTCGCGGCGCTCGCTGCACGCAAGCTTGCGTCCGGCGGCTACCTGCATGCCGCCACCGATTGGCGCGACTATGCGATGCAGATGCTGGAGGTACTGTCGGCCGAGACTCTGATAGAAAATACGGCGCCGGGCTTCGCACCGCGCCCGGCGTACCGGCCACTCACCAAGTTCGAGCGCCGCGGACTGACCCTGGGGCACGAAGTGTTCGATCTGGTCTTTCGCCGCCGCTCCTGACAGCGGAATTCGGCAGTCCGTTAGTGCAGCGTCGCCCTGCGACCCTCGTAGATTCCCTGCAGGAGGCGCAGCGATCCGAGGGAAATCGCGCGATGCGAGAGCGCATGACCCAGATCCTCGACCAGATCTAGCGTTACCGGGACGTGTAGCGCGCCGAGCACACGCGCGGCGCGCTCGGCGTGCACACGCGACACCACCGAATCGAGTTCGCCGTGCACGAGATGGATGCGCGCATCGATGCGCGTTCCCTCGCGCGGCAGGCGGGCAAAGCGCGCAGCATAGGCGACGACCGCGCCGGCCAGGCCGGATACGGACTTGACCGCTTCAAGGGCCACTGTTCCGCCTTGTGAGAAACCGATCAATACGGTGCGATCTGCCGTCACGCCGAAATTGGTCTGCTCGCGCCGCACGAGATCCTCGATATCCGGCAGCACCGCGGTGACGCGTTGATAACGATTCTCGTCGTTCAATCCCAGCGTCGGGAACCAGTCTTGCGCAGCGCCGCCACGTGCGGCTGGATCGAAGCCGCTCGGGAGCACCAGTGCCGCGCTCGGAAAACGCGCCTGAAACCTGAATGCGATGGGTATCATCGACTGGGCCGTGGCGCCGCTGCCGTGCAGAAACACGAACAAATGACGGGCCGTGTGCTCGGGAGGGGGGGCAAACCGGTAGACGCGACCTGAGGACATGCGGTCACATTGTGAACCCGGCACGTCCCCTATGTAAACCGCCTTCGCCGAGCCTTGCCGCGGTACTCCCGTGGAACTGTGCGACGCGACCGTCCGCGAAACGCTACGGCTGCGCCCGCGCTACGGGAACGTGGATTGCGCTGCGCGCGACCAGTGTCGTGGTGTTGGGACTGACAAGGAATTGGCCGGGGTTTTGCGCAATGCCCTTGAGGCGAACCTCGAAGTGCAGATGCGGTCCGGTCGAGCGTCCGGTCGAACCCACTTCGGCGATCTTGCGACCACGCTGCACGACATCGCCTTCCTTGACCAGCAGCTTGGACGAATGCGCGTAGCGTGTGGAGAGATCGTTGCCGTGGTCGATTTCGACCAGATAGCCGTATTGCGGATGAAATCCGGCGAAAACCACGACGCCGCCCGCGGCGGCAAGGATCGCGGTGCCCGTCGATGCCTGGAAGTCGATCCCCTCGTGCATGGTCCAGAGTCCGGTAAAGGGGTCTTCGCGATGCCCGAATCCGGAACTCTTGAACGGCG
>JAOUFA010000037.1 GCA_029858545.1 Betaproteobacteria bacterium | reverse complement strand
GCAAACCACACAAACGCCATGCCGACGCCTGGGTCAGCGCGGTCTCGATCACCCAATCGGTAATCGGCTTGATCAATCCCGAACGCTCGGCGAGCGGAACGAAATCGTCCGGCGCGACCAGTCCGCGCTCCGGATGGTTCCAGCGGATCAGCGCTTCGACGCCGATGATGCGGCGTTCGCGCAGCGAAGCGATGGGCTGGTAGTGCAAAACCAACTCGCCTCGTTCGATCGAGCGACGGATCTCGGCGGTAAGCTGCAAACGCTGCGGCGTATTCGAATTCAGCGTGTCATCATAGAACAGGTAGCGCGCATCACGTCCCTTGCAGGCGTACATCGCGACATCGGCGCGACCGAGCAGCGTATCAACATCATCGCCGTGTTCGGGGAACATCGCGATACCGATACTCGCATTCAGCGACAATTCGCGTCCGTCCACGCTGAAGGGCCGCGCAAGCTCGGCAAGGAGCTTGCTCGCCACCTTCTCTGCCGTACGTTTCGAGTTCGCCGTATCCGACAATAGCATCGCGAATTCATCCCCGCCCAGCCTGGTCACCGTATCAGTGCCACGCAGTGTTCCGCCGATGCGCCGCGCCACTTCCACCAGTACGCGATCGCCACACTGATGGCCTAGCGTGTCGTTGACCTCCTTGAAGTGATCGAGGTCCATCACCATGACCACCGCGCCGTGGCCCGAATCGCGCCTCGCCGTATCGATTGCCTGCGCGAGCCGGTCGCGAAACAACGTGCGGTTCGGCAGCCCGGTCAGCCCATCCGTCGTCGTGAGCTTCTCGAGCCGCTCGCTCAGTTCCCTGCGTTCGCTGACGTCCTCCATGACGCCATCGATACGCAACAAAGCGCCGCTCGCATCGAGGCAGGGATGGAATAGCCAGCGGAACCATCGGGTCAGGCCGTCGCGATCGCAGGTCCGTGCCTCGGCCTGCGCCATCTCGCCGCGCAGTGCACGTTGCCAGGCGGCGTGCACCGGATCGCGCTCCTCCGCACTGATCCAGCCGAGACAGGGAACCGGCATTTCGACCTCGGTGCCGCACATCTGGTATGCGAGCGGACTCACATAGAGCAGCCGATCGCCCTGCGGGTCGAAGGACCAGATGACCTGTCGAATATTGGCAAGCAGATCCGCAACGGCGATTTGCGGCACGGGACGTTGCGCGCGCCCGGACGCCGGCGTATGGGTCGCCACGCTGCCACTTCTCACTCTTGGTCCGGAACGGTTGCGCGAGCCCCCCGTGCCGGACCTTCCCCCAGATTGCTTTGTCATTCCATCCCGAGTGCTGCGCTCAATACTGCGCATGTTCCGTAACGGCCAGCCGTATGCCTCTTGATGGACGGTCCGTTCACGTCACCCTGCTGGCGACGCACGGGTGGTTATATCACAGCCGTGCAAGGTTGTTCCGCAACCGGCCTTAAAGCCGGATCCGCGCCGGACGGAGGATGAATCACCTGCGCCATATCCATTGACCTTCATCAACGAGAGATTTTCGATTGAAGGGAGAATCGTTACGTCCGTCAAAGATATCGAGTCTGGCATGACAACCGCTCACATCGACCCACGCGCCGGACCTTTCACCGAGAATGCGCTGGGCGCGTATCTGCGCACCTTGCATGGACAGGCGGTGGCGAACCTGCGGCTCTCGCGCATCGGTGCCGGCGCAGATGCGGAAAAAGCCTATGGTTACGGCAGCATACTGCGCATTGACTACGAAGTCGCGAGCGAACCACGTCACGTGATGCTCGAAACCGTGCGCGCGGGACCCTTCGGCCATGAACACATGGCCGATCGTGCGCAGTCGCTCCTGTGGGCCCATCAGGCATACGGCAGATTGCCACGGCACGTGCCCTCGCTCGACATCGGTGCGATACGCGAGGACGGCAGCCTCCTGCCGGTCGGTTCAGTGACCGAATTTTTCATGCTGGTGCCCTTTGTCGACGGAACGGAGTACGCCGCCGATCTGCTGCGTATCCGTGAAAACGGCGCGCTCGGCGAATCGGACGCGGCGCGCGCGCGCGCGCTATGCGACTACCTGATCGACATTCATGCCCTGCGCGGCGCCGAATCTGGTCTGTACGTACGGCGCATCCGTGAACTGCTCGGCCACGGCGAGGGCATCTTCGGCATCGTGGACGGCTATCCGAAGCACAGCACGGTGACGGCGCGCGAGCTCCGTGACATCGAGAGCCGCTGTCTTGATTGGCGCTGGAAGCTAAAGGGCCGCGCACACAGGCTGCGTCAGGTACACGGCGATTTTCATCCTTGGAACATCCTCTTCCGGCCGGGCACCGATTTCACGGTCCTTGACCGCTCGCGCGGCGAGTGGGGCGAGCCGGCCGATGACGTGGCGTGTCTCACGTTCAACTACCTGTTCTTCTCCCTGCAAAGAAGCGGACGGCTGGAGGGTGCTTTCGACACCCTGTTCGGAAACTTTTGGGAACGCTACCTCGGCCGCTCGGGCGACAATGAGATACTCGACGTCGTCGCGCCCTTCTTCGCGTTTCGCGGCCTGGTGCTCGCGAGTCCGCTCTGGTATCCGACGCTGCCCGAGCCAGTGCGCCGGAAACTGCTCCGCTTTGTTCGCGCGGTGCTCGACACGGACCGATTCGAACCGACCCGGGTGAATGACTACTGCGGCGCCTGACATGCCAGACGCCTTCGCGGTGTGGCTGACCGGACGCCCCGCCTCGGGCAAGAGCACGATCGCACGCGAACTGGTCGGACAACTGCACGCCAGGGAAATCCCGGTTGCACTGCTCGAATCTGACGTGCTTCGCACCCAGATCACTCCCTTCGCGCGCTACGACCCGGCAGAGCGAGACTTCTTCTACAAGACCGTCGCCGCCCTCGGAATCTTCATTACCAAACATGGCAAGGCGGTGGTCTTCGATGCAACGGCCAATCGGCGCGCCTACCGCGATCGCGCGCGGCTGCGCATCGCCCGCTTCGTGGAAGTACTCGTCGACTGCCCGCTCGAGGTCTGTGAAACGCGCGATCCGAAGGGCCTTTATCGTCGCGCCAGGCAAGGTGCTTCGGCAACGCTACCTGGCGTGCAAATCGACTACGATGCGCCACTTGAGCCCGAACTCACGCTCCGGGGCGACATCGGCTCGCCGCGCGATGCGGCGGCCCGAATCATCGCGCTGCTCGATCAACGCAACTGGTTGCCCGGATGAACGACCGCCCTACCCATGACCCCCGACCGCCCGGGAAATCGCATCGTCCAAATCGGCATAGGTCTGCGTCACCAGGAAGTCCGGAAACTGCTCGGTCACGCCAGGCGGGGGCCGAAAGAATATTCCGGCATGCGCCGCACCGAGCATCGCAATGTCGTTGTACGAATCGCCCGCCGCGACTGTCGTGAAATTGAGTGCGCGAAAGGCATTGACCGCCGCACGTTTCTGGTCTGGCATGCGCAGCCGATGCCCACGCACAAAACCCTCCGTGCAAACCTCGAGACGATGACAGAACAGCGTCGGGCGACCAAGGCGATGCATCAGCGGATCGGCGAACTCGTAGAAGGTATCGGAAAGAATGACGACCTGAAAGCGCGCGCGCAACCGACCGAGGAACTCCTCCGCACCATCGAGCGGTGCCATCGTCGCGATCACGCCCTGGATATCCGCGAGCCGCAGCCCGTGGCGCTCGAGAATTTCTATCCTGCCGCGCATCAGTTTGTCGTAGTCGGGTTCGTCGCGCGTGGTGCGCGACAATTCGGCGATTCCGGTACGCTGCGAGACCTCGATCCAGATCTCGGGTACGAGGACGCCTTCCAGGTCGAGACAAACAATCTGCACGAGAGTGGCTCCAATGAAAAAACGCGTGATCATACCCTTACACGATCCCCCGCGCCGCGGATCCGCATACAACTCCAGGAGGCGTGTAGGCATGTGGCTTTTTTCCTCGCCGCAGCGCTCCGGCCCGTGCAGCATGGAACGATCAGAAGGAAAGGTACGCAGTGCCGACGCTCGCCTCGCTCAGTTTCGCGAATCATCTGCTGTTCGTTGCCTCAAAGGGCAACGCGACCACGACCGCGCCGCGGTTGTGCACGCGGAACACAGTTCGTCGGCGCCGGAGTCCGAAAAGCGGAGTGCGTGTACTTGCCGCAGGCGATTGTAAGCTTCCTGACCTGCGACTCGGCACATCGTAACGCAAGGCATTCAACTAGCAAGGAGCAATGACAAAATGATCATCCCCTCAGGACTGAAGAAATTCATTCTAGGAATTGTCGTCGGCGGAGCAGTGGCCTTCCATCTCGGCATCAATTTCGGTCGCAACATGCCGCTGCTTACCAACCCCTACCAACAGGACGTAGTTCAACGCGTCAAGCAGGAGGCGGGCAAGGCGGTGGAACAGACACGCGACGCGATCCATCAGGCCACCGAGCCGGCGCGCAAGGAAGTTGAAAAGCAGATGGGCAAGTAACCCGACGCGCTACCGGCGAGTCGGATCATTGAGCCGATCGTCCACTTTCCGGCGGCCGTCCCAAGCAGCGCCATCGCGTCGGCAAAGCTCCCTCTGCCGGCGCGGCACCGTACATAGTTTGCTCCGTGAGGGACGATCCCGCGCCCGCGAGACGCTAGAATACGCGCGTGCCGACCGGGACCCTTTCTGAACGCCCGAAGGAACCGCATGCTTATCGAATGGACCGAAGCTTTCAACCTCGGCGTGGAGCGCATGGATGCCACGCATCGGGAATTCGTCGTCCAACTCAACGCGCTCGCCGAGGCGCCGGACGCCAGCCTGCTGTCCGGGCTGGACAGCTTCATTGACCATACGGTCGAACATTTTGGGCAGGAGGAACGCTGGATGCAGCGCACCTCGTTTCCGCCACTCCACTGTCATGCCGAGGAGCATGAAGGCGTGCTCCGCATTATGCGCGAAGTGCGCGGCTTCGTTCAGTCGGGCCGCATCGATTTAGGCCGTATCCTGGTGAGAGAACTCGCGCCATGGTTTTCGAACCACGCGGCCACCATGGACGCGATGCTCGCCCACTTCCTGAAGGAAAACGGCATCGATCCCGACACCCTCCCGCAGCAGGACGCCTAGGGAGCTCAATCGCCGCGCAAGGGCTGGCCGCGACCCGCGGTCGGCGTCAGTGAGCGCCCCGGAACCCGGCGTGCCGCGGGAAGCGCGCCTGCGGCACGCCCTGAGTCATACTGCTGATCGCCCAAATTGAAGCGCTCAACGACCTTTACCAGGCTATCAGCCTGATCGGTCAATTGATCGGCTGCGGCCGCGGATTCCTCGACCAGCGCCGCATTCTGCTGTACGACCCGATCCATCTGAGTTACCGCGTTGCCGACCTGCTCGATGCCGGCCAACTGCTCCTGTGACGTGGCGGCAATTTCGGCGATCACGTCGGTCACCTTTCTCACTTCGGTAATCGCCTCGGCGATCGTCTCACCGGCATGCTCAACCAACTGCTCGCCCTCCGTGACCCTGGCAACCGAGTCGTCGATGAGGATCTTGATCTCCTTGGCAGCTCCCGCGCTGCGCTGTGCCAGGCTTCTTACTTCCGACGCGACCACCGCGAAGCCGCGCCCCTGCTCGCCCGCACGCGCCGCCTCCACCGCCGCATTCAGCGCGAGGATATTGGTCTGAAACGCAATTCCATCAATCACTCCGATGATATCGGCGATCTTTCCCGATGCCTCAGCGATACCCTGCATCGTGCCCACCACGCCCGCCATGGCCTGACCGCCCTTGCGCGCCGCATCCGAGGCGCCGGTCGCGAGCTGGCTCGCGTGCCGCGCATTGTCCGCACTCTGCTTCACGGTCGTCGTCAGTTCCTCCATCGACGAGGCGGTTTGTTCCAGCGTTGATGCCTGCTGCTCGGTGCGGCTCGACAGGTCGGAGTTTCCCCGCGCCATCTCTGCCGAAGCATTCGCCACGGTTTGCGCCCCTTCGCGCACATCGCGCACGATGCCCTGCAATCCTTCGCTCATCGTCTGCAACGCGCGCAATAGCTCGCCCAGTTCGTCGGAGCGGTCAACATCGATGCGGTTTGCCAGCTGCCCTTCGGCGATCCGCGTTGCCACCCCGACCGAAATCCGGATTGCTCCCACGATTGACCGAATCAGGACCAGCGCCACCAGCACCCCCAGCAGAATCGCGCCCGCCACCCCCGCGATCGCCACATTGCGCACCAGACTATAGAGTCGTTGCGCGTTCTCGTATTCCTCGCGACCAATGTCAATTTGCAGCTTGATGAGTGCCTTCACCCCCGACTCGACCGGTTCGAACAGGGGTCGAATCGAGGTACGGATCTGCGTCTGTACCTCCCGAATCTTTCCGCCACGAAGAAGATCTACCGCCGGACGCAATCCCTCGTCCACAAAGCGCTTGCTATCGTTCGAGAACTTCCCGGACAGTTCCCTTTCCTCGGGTGTCATCGCGCCCGCCGCATAGACGTCCCACAGTTTGGCAATCGCGTCGATATTGCGCTCCACCAGGGCCGTGTTCTCGCGGATGACCTCGGACGTCGGCTCGAGTGCGGCATTGGCGATCGCCAGCCGGTTCTTGAGCAGCATCTCGTCTATCGCTGCCAGTTGCTGCAACGGAATCGTACGATCCATATAGACACGATCCAGATCGCGATTGATGGTGTACATCCCGCCGATGCCAAGGATCGAGCCGCCGATCAAGAGCAGCGAGTAGAAACCAACCAGCCACAGCAGGCGCAGGCGAATGGTTAACTTATTGAACATATTGCGAATAACTCCATATTGCACGGAATCCGGCCGCAACGGGGGCCACGATATGGTCGGTACCGAGGATACCGATCCCCACAGGGGTACCAAGGAAATAGTACCGTGTACGCGACAACGCCCAAATTGTGGCGCGCCGACCCCTATTTGAATTCTACCTATTGCGTGTGCCGCCGAGACTGTGAAGTGATGCACCCCGCGCAACCGGGAGACCCGTCGCCGGGGCGCACATCACGTCGGGTCGCCGGGTTTCCCTTCTGTCTCCTGCGGCGGTAGGTCCGCAGGGGTCTGCGCGCGCCCGGGTCGCGGCCTGCCTTGCCGCAAGACCCAGACGATCGCCAGAACCGTCAGCGTCACATTCGCGACTATCCCGACGATCCAAAACCAGCTCATTTGCCCTCCCCCAATTCCCCCATGTCCTGCACCGGTCTTGATGCCGGCCCGGTTACGCAGCCGCTTCACGCCTCACGTCAGAGGATCTCGAACACTTGATATACCGGCCCTTCGCGCAGGCGATGTCCGACCGCGAGCGCGATCATGCCGTTGAGCCAGCCATAGCGTTCCGACGATGTCTCGAAGAACGGCGCGGCGCGCAGGTAGTATTCGGAGGGACTAACCTCCTCGCCGCACGCAATTCGCTCGAGCACCGCCACCGGACCGTGCCGCAACCCACGGTAGGTCATACCGATCAGTGCGCCGTCGTCGGTTTGCAGCACGATCCGCACATCGAGTGTCCATGCACCGTCACCCGGGCGCACGCTCTGCCAGTCGCTGCCGCCCGAAAGAACCTTGCCGCTGAGCCGCTCGCCTTCGAAGCGGCCGCCGGTAATCACGCCCACCCGACGATCGACTCCCGGTGTCCTGCCGATGACGGTCGCGGGTTGCACCTCGAGCAGCAGGGCAAACAAGGGCCTGCTGCGAAGCTCAGACATTTCCTTCGGCAGGATTTCGGACAGCGGGCGTGTATTGTTCATTCGAGGGACTCCACCAGTTGCGACATACAAATTCTACCCAGCCAGCTTGCTGCGCCGCTCGCGCGCAACCCCGCGTTCGCGGCTCAGCACCGTTTCGATTGCGTCAGCCAGGGTGCGACGGCATCGCGCAGTTGCTCGATAGTGAAGGGTTTGGCGAGGTAAGCATCCATACCGGCCTGAAAACAGCGCTCGGCATCCCCGCGCAGGGCATTGGCCGTGACGGCGATGATCGGAACACGCGCGGCAAGCGTGCCATGTTCGCGCTCCCGAATTTCGCGCGTCGCAGCGAAACCGTCCATTACCGGCATCTGGCAATCCATCAGCACCAGGTCGACCGGCGATCGCGAGAGTTCGCGCACGGCGAGCTCGCCGTTCTCCGCCTCGACGACTTCGATCCCCAATTTCCTTAGCATCGCTCCCGTCAGCAGGCGATTCACGGCATTATCCTCCGCCACCAAAGCCCGCCCGGCGAGCGTCGCGGACTGCTCAGTCGTCGCGACTGCGGCCGGCTTCCGACTCGATCCCGCCTGCGCGTCCATTTGCAGATTCAGGCGGAATGTCGATCCCTGCCCGGGCACACTTTCCACCGAAAGCTCGCCCCCCATGGCTTCGGCCAGCCGTTTGCTGATCACCAGCCCGAGCCCGGTGCCGCCAAAGCGCCGCTGATTCGACTGGTCCGCCTGGAAGAAGGGCGTGAACAGCTTGGGCAGCATCTCACCGGCAATCCCGATGCCCGTATCCTCGATCTCGAAAACCACGATCGGACGCGCATCGCTGCCACCTGACGCGCGCCTCACCCTGACCGCAATGCTCCCGCGTTCGGTGAACTTGATCGCATTGCCGACCAGATTCAGCAGTATCTGGCGCAGCCGCGCGGCGTCACCCTTGACACCTTCCGGCACCGCAGGATCGAAATCACTGACCAATGCAAGACCCTTGCGCTGTGCCATCGGAGCAAAAAGACTGACTGCCGATTGCAGCACGGCGCGCAGCATCAGCGGCTCATACGCCAATTCGAGTTTTCCTGCCTCGACCTTCGCGAAGTCGAGCACCTCGTCGAGCACCGTGAGCAGTGCCTTGCTCGACGAAGTCGCGGTCTCCAGAAGCTTGCGTTGCTCTGTTGAAAGTCCGTCGCGCCCAAGCAGATCCAGGGCACCGAGCACGCCATTCATGGGGGTGCGAATCTCGTGGCTCATGTTGGCCAGAAACCGGGTTTTGGCGGCGTTGGCCGAGTCGGTTTCGATGCGGCGCCTTATCGCGAGCTCGATCGCCGACCCATGACGCTGCGCGACGCGACGCAACGCCAAATAGAACACCACAGTCCCCGCAGCGATAAGCCATGACTGGACGCGCGGATCAAACAGACTCACCGCGATGAGCGCGAGTACCTGAGGCACGACGTAAAACTCAAATCCGCGCCCCACCAACGCCACGTACAGGATAGCAACCGCGATCGACGCGCAAAGCGCCAGGATCACGAGTATTGCCGCCCGCACCTCCGCTGCCGGATAGATCGTGGCTACCGTGACCGTGCTCATCAGGGAAGTCAGAAGTATCACGCCCAGAAATTCGCGCTCGCCGCGCGCAATCGACGCGGGAATCAGGTCACCGCGACCCAACCGCCGGTACAGGCCGAACCGCCATAGCGCGATGACAATCGACAATCCAAAAACGACCGCAGCCGCGGATGTCTGCCCGTGGGACCATCCCACCCAGGCCACGACGGCGCTTGCAAACAAGAGCGCCACGCCGCCATCGCGCGCCTCGAGCAGCGCGGTCTGCAGGAGTTCGCACCGGACCTGGTCGTGCACCAAATTGCCAGCAGCGGTCTCGTGCATGCTGATTCTTTCAGCGACCTCGAAAGTCGGGCCTACGCTTCTCGTTGAATGCGCGCACCCCCTCGAGACGGTCCTCAGTCGTAACCAGTCGGTTGTAGGCCTCGATCTCGAACCGGTAGCCGGTGGAGATGTCGGTCTGCATTCCGTAATGGATCGACTTCTTCGCCTGTCGCACCGAGAGCGGCGCGTTCTCCGAGATCGCGCGCGCCGTGTCGAGCGCGTCGACAAGTACCGCGCCAGGCTCACACACCCGGTTGACGAGGCCCCAGCCATGGCCTTCCTCAGCCGTGAAGGTGCGCGCGGTGAGGATCAACTCCTTCGCGCGCCGCTCGCCCACCGCGCGCGGCAAATTCTGCGTCCCACAACCGCCTGGCATGATGCCCAGTCGAGTCTCCGATAGCGCAAGGCGCGTTCCGCGCGCCGCGTAGATGAAGTCGCAGCACAGCGCCGTCTCGAGTCCACCGCCATAGGCGACACCGTTCACCGCGGCAATGACCGGCAGTGGACAGTCCATCAGCGCCATGAAACCGCGCTCGAAGAGTTCATGCTGAGCGCGCCAGGCTTCGTCGGTCATGCCGTCGCGCTCCTTGAGGTCGCCGCCCGCGCAGAACGCACGCTCCCCGGCACCTGTCAGCACCACACAGCGCGTCGCCCCCGGGGTCGCGGTCAGACGCGTCCACAGATCGAGCAGGTCGCACCCCATTCGGGTGTTGATCGCGTTGAGGACCTCGGGCCGGTTGAGCTTCGCGACCAGCACATACTCGCCGGCAGGTTCGAGCGAGAGCGTTTCGTATCCCGTAAGATTCATGCAGCCTTCCCCAAAATTTCGGCGCGACAGCGATCGCCTAGACATCTTACATGGCGCGTGGCCGAACTCGCTCGCCGTGCACTATATCTGCCCCGCATAGGGCCGAATCCGGTCCGCGGCCGGGTGGGCGCTGCGCAAGCAAGGGGATTGATCGAGCGCTATGACAAAATGCGCTTCGGCGGAATCATTGCCGATAGAGGCCGGCCCGCGTCCATGGCAACTCATTGCATCGCCTACGGCCGAACAGCACCTGGAACAATTGCATCTGTCCGGTACTGAACGCGGCCTGCGATCCGCTGAGGTACAGGCGCCAGGCGCGCACAAAGCGCTCGTCGTACATCGCACCGACCTCGTTTCGCGCAGCTTCAAAGCGCGCGAGCCAGTGCTTGAGCGTGAGCGCGTAGTGCAACCGAAGGTTCTCGACATCGAGCACCGCGAAGCCGGGAGGCTCCAGGATTCCCAGCATTTCGCGCAGCGACGGCGGATAGGCTCCCGGGAAAATCCGCTTCTCGATCCAGGGATTCAGGGGGGCGGGGCGTACCAGGCCGATGCTGTGTATCAACCCGCGCCCGTTGGGCGCAAGCACGCGGTCGATGAGCTTGCCCAGTTCGGCGTAGTTCTCAGGGCCGACATGCTCGAGCATTCCGACCGATACAAAGGCATCGAACAACCCGCTGACATTTCGATAGTCGTCCTCGACAAATTCCACGCGATTCTCGACCCCAAGCGCCCGGGCACGCGCTCGGGCGTAGGCCATCTGCTCGCGCGAGATGTTGTAGGCCTTGACCTGCACGCCGTAGCGCGTGGCCATGTGCAAGGCGAGCGATCCCCAGCCGCAGCCTGCCTCGACCACGGTTTCCCCCGCTCGCAGTCTGAGCTTGCGGCAGACGTGGTCCATCTTGGCGATCTGCGCTTCCTCCAGAGTGGTCTCGGGCGTCTGAAAATACGCACAGGTGTAGACCATCTGCGAATCGAGCCACAGCGAGTAGAACGCGTTGCCGAGGTCATAGTGGGAATGGATGTTTTCACGCGAGCCCTCGAGCGTGTTCGTCTGGCGCCGCCGCGACCAGTCGATCAGTTGCCGGAAAGTGGACCCACGGTCCGACAGCGCACGGTGCAGGACTTCGAGCAACGCCACCAAGTCGCCATCGACCGCGATCGTGCCGTCGCTGTAGCCCTCGCAAAACTGATACTCGGGATCGACAACCAATTTCAGCAGACTGGCGCGGCTTGCAATGCGCAGGTGTGCCACCTCTTCTGCGTTGGCCGGCGCGATCGACTCCCCGTTCCACAAACTGACCCGTACTGGCGGCTCGTCCAGACTCTTGAGAAGGACGCGCACCAACTGGCCGTCGATCGAGAGCCGCGCCGGCTCCAGCCTGCCTTCCGGTTCGCGTCGCGCGCGCGCAATACTGCCTGCCTGATGGTCAGATGTCATCTCGAAAAGCTCCGATTTGTGATGATCGGAATTCCGATCGCTGCTGCCTCGCAGCCCCCCGCGATGGAAACCGGGGAGGTGCCCCCCTTTTCTTGATTGCCTGTTAACGGCCGCGTACCGAATCGATATGACCGCTCAATATGCGCCCCACTAGGGCGGGAACATTGATCCAAGTCAGGTCCCACCGTCGTGTCCTGGCATGCAAATATACCCCCGACCTGTCGGCAAAATCCAGCCTAGCCATGCGGCACTGCACCAGCCGCAGCACCGGCCGCGGCACCGCCCTCGCCGGGAACCAGCGGGGCGAGACGGTACCAGTCCACGCGCCGGGTGGCGATCATCACACCGGCAAGCAGCGCGAAGAGTAGCCCCGCACCGGCGAGCAGCGCGTAGTCCTCAGCCTTGAGCAGCATGTAGAGCGCGCCGTAAAGCAAGGCAAGCGCGCCGCCGAACGTCAGTCCCGCGGCCTTGTTGCGTAGCGCACGAACGAAATAGGTCGTGACAAGACCGACGCAGGCGAGCGTTGCGATCGCATAGGCGATGCCGAATGTGACATGCTCGGAGAGCGCGGTCAGCAGCAGAAAGAACATCGCCAGCGCGAGCCCGACCAGCAGGTACTGGATCGGATGGATGGCGAGCCGCCGCAGCAACTCGAACAGGAAGAATGCGGAAAACATGAGTCCGATGAAGAGAAAGCCGTATTTCGATGCGCGCTCAAGCTGCTGATAGACGCTGACCGGTTCGATGAACGAAACGCCGAGCTCCTGCGCAGTGAGCGCCGCGCATTCCCGGCCGCCTTCGCAGGCCTTCAGCCTTTCGGCGCCCTGCGCGGCGAAGCTTGACACCTGCCAGCGCGCAACGAATCCGTCCCGGGTTGCCTCGTGCTGAACCGGCAGAAATACGCCCTGGAACGAAGGATGCGGCCAGTCGGAGCGCAGCGCGACGATCGTGTTGCGCGCCAGCGGCGCGACCGCGAGTGCCTCGGAACCGGCGAGTTCAATGGAGAAGCTGAACGCGACGGTACGCGATTCGGAGGCGGCAAGACCGCTCAGCGCCGCGTGCATACCCGAACCGAACAGACTGTCTCCGGGTCCAGGCGCGAAGTCGAATTTCTGATTGCCGAATGCGAGCGCGCTCAGGCTGCGAATGCCGCGCGGATCGGATACACCGACCACGAAGCGCGGCGTTCCCCAGCGATAGCGACTCGCAGAGTCGGGCATGCCGAACCGAGCGGCTAGCGTGATCCGCCCCTGTGCCCGGATTGTCGCGGTATAGAGACGCGCCCGGTAGATACCGCGTACCTTCTCGCCGGTGGCGGCACCGATCGACCAATCCATCGTATCGACCGGCAGCCGCAGCAGCGAAGACCTGCTGCGCTCAGTGCGCCGCTCCTTACGTATGCCATCGACCACCTCACGCTCCACCTCGGTCCAGAAGCGCTCGTAGGGGACCACCAGATAGGGTCCGGCGAACGCCTGCCGTCCGCCCCAGCCAAGCGCGATTTCGCCGACCGCTTGATTGCGCCGCGCCTGTCGTTCATGAATGAGGTCGCGAATCATCGCCACCGGTATCAATAGGAGCAGCGCGAGCGCGCCGATCATGCTGGTCTTCAAGAACGCTGCGCGGTTCATGCGGGGCCTCCCGGTTCGGATTGCAATGGCGTGGCCAGGGAGTGTGGCGACCGAATCGAGGCAGGCGCGGGCAAAATCGGGGCAAAGCGCGCATCAAATCGGGCCAACGCAGGGCGCTTCAAACGCTCGAACTACGTCCCCCACCACAAGGCAAGACACTGATTTCATTTGCAGAATCCGGCAATTGAGCGCATAGTGCGACGTTGCGATTCAAGCCGTGCTGTTGCTGTCTGGTTCAGTATCCGCGGGCCTGCGGTATTTTTCCCTTCATCACCCCGCCGTCTTGATTTTCGCCCCTCCCCGCTCGGGGGTAATTCAATCTTTCGGGATATTCAAAATATGGCAACCGGTACAGTAAAGTGGTTCAACGACGCGAAAGGCTTCGGTTTCATCACCCCCGAAGGCGGTGGCGAGGATTTGTTTGCGCATTTCTCCGCAATTCAGGGCGAAGGCTTCAAGACCTTGAAGGAAGGCCAGCGGGTCAGCTTCGAGGTTGCGAAGGGCCCCAAAGGCCTGCAGGCGTCGAACATCCGCTCGGCTGACTGAGAACCTCCGCGCGAGAGAAGTAGCCCCGCGCTGCATTGCTCGCTCATTACGCGCGAATCGGTATGGCGATGCCTGGCATGCCGATGGCAACACCCGGGAGCGCTGACCTGGATTGCAACCCAGATCTGCTCCCCAAGGAATGGTCCGGCATCTGCCGGGCTATTCAGCCCTACTCTGGAGACCTGTCGATGTCCAAGGAAGCACTGATAGAAATGAACGGCGTGGTCGAGGAAGTGCTGCCCGACTCGCGCTTTCGCGTCACGCTCGAAAATGGCCACGTGCTGGTGGCCTACACCGCCGGCAAGATGCGCAAACACCATATTCGAATTCTTACCGGCGACAAGGTTGCCCTTGAGATATCCCCCTACGACGTGAGCAAGGGACGCATTACCTTCCGCCATCTCGAGACCCGCGGACCGGTCAGCCCTTCTCCGCAGCGCCGCAGATACTGAGCGCGTCGGTCCTGGACAAAGGCTTGCCTTGCCGGGATATGAAGTAAGGATTCAGCGAGTCGCCGTCGCCGGCGGCGCCGATCTGACGATCCGCTCCCTGCTCGACCGGCAGCAATACTCCGATCCTCTCGGAGAAGCCGAAGCCGCCGGGATCTCGTCGGCCTGCTGGCCACTCTTCGGCCAGATCTGGCCGTCGGCACAAAAACTCGCCGATCTGATGCAGGTATGGGAATTGGGCAGCAGTCGGGTGCTTGAAATCGGCTGTGGCCTCGGGCTCGCCAGCATGGTAGTCCACCGCCGCCACGGCGACATCACCGCGAGTGATTGTCATCCGCTTGCCGAAGCCTTCCTGCACGCCAATCTACTGCTGAATCGACTCCCCGACCTGAAATACCGCACCGGCAACTGGACCCGCGCCAACCCGATGCTGGGTGAATTCGACCTGATCATCGGCAGCGACGTTCTGTACGAGCCCGGTCATCCGGAACAATTGGCCGGATTCCTGAAATTGCACGCGGCCGCACGGTCCGAAGTGCTGATCGTCGATCCAAGACGGGGAAACAGGAAAGTCTTCAGCCGTTGCATGGCGCTGCTAGGGTTTGTGCCAACAGAAACGATGCTCGACAGCCCTCTTCAGGACGGCAGTCCCTACCACGGTTGCCTGCTGCGCTACCGGCGCGAACAAGCCACGCAATAAGGCCCGGCGGCATTGGCCCGGAGAATCCTCGCATCAGACCGGCTGCGCGGGAGTCAGGCTGCAGGCGCGCGATGCAAGAGCGAATACTTCATGACGCCTGCGCGGTTTCCAGCAGGAATTTCAGTTCGGCGATGATTCGCTCGGGAACTTCCAGCGGCGTCAGATGCCGCGCGCGCTCGATCACGCTCAACGAAGAATTTCTGATCCCCGCATGCAACGCCTCGGCCATCTTCACTGGTGTCGCGTAGTCCTCCTCGCCGACGGCGATTCGCGTTGGAGCCGCAATGTCGCCCAGCCTCGAGCGCAGGTCGCAAGCACCCAGC
>JAOUFA010000036.1 GCA_029858545.1 Betaproteobacteria bacterium | reverse complement strand
CGAGGCCGAAGATCCGGAAGGTCTGGTCCGACCAGGAGAGTTCGTCTTTCGCGAGATCGAGTTCCCAGGTTCCGAGTTTGGCGAGGGACTGGGCGTGACTGAGCCGCGCCTCGCAGCGACGCAATCGGTCCGCGACGAGCGCAGCCGCCGCGCGCCGCGGCGACGTAACGCGCGCCCACAGCGATGCCAGGCCGGCGCCAAGCACGGAACCTACCACGGAGAGATTTCCCATCTGTCGATTGCTCCGTTTCCACTCGGGAGAAAAGCCTGCGGCGGGCGCCCCGATCCGCCGCGCGATGACGCTTCGCGTTCCCTGATCTCGAAGCTGCGCGAGCTCAGGCCGTCACCGCCTGTCCGTCGGCGCGTTTTCGCTCTTCGATGCGGTGCAATTGCAGGATGTAGTAATTCGGCCGGCGGTCGCTGCCGCGCACCGCCGACAGGCACAGCAATCCCCACAGGCGGCTTGCCGACTTGTGCGCGAGGAGCTTCTCGAGTTTGATCGACGGTACCTCGTCGGCGTCGAGCTGCGCCAGCGCCGCACGGTCGATCTGCGCGTGCTCGGGGTGCAGGAGCGACTCCAGGCGCGCGCCGCGCAACTCGGTCTCCGACCTGCCGAGCAGCTCGCCCAGCGCGCGATTCGTCTGCAGCAGCTGACCGTCGGTGGAAACCAGCGCCATGCCGATCGCGGCATGATCGAACGCCGTGTGAAAACGCTCTTCGCTGCGCCGCAGCGCCTCCTCGACGCTGCGGCGCTCGGTGAGGTCGCGCACCACCAGCACCCCTCCCAGCAGGGCGCCGCGCCGGTCGCGGATCGGCGCCGCGCCGTCGTCGACGGCCACCGGCGGGCCTTCGCCGGCGGGCGCCAGAAGGCTGGTTTCGATGTCGGTCACCAGGCCGCTCGCCAGCGCGCGCACGAGCGGATGGGGCTTGACTTCCCGGGTGTGTTCGTCGAGCAGGCGGCAGACTTCCTCGACCTTCCGGCCGAGCGCGCCGGCACCCTCCAGGCCGGTGAGCCTTTCGGCCACCGGGTTCATGAAGCTCACCCTGCCCGCGGGATCGGTGGCAATCACCCCATCGCTCACGCAATGCAGCGTCTTGGCGAACCATTGCTCGCTTTGGCCGAGCTGCTTTTCGAGCTGATGCTTGTACAGCGCGACGCACACCGCGGCACGCAGCGCGTCGGGCCGGTAGGGCTTGAGCAGGTAGCCGTAGGGGGCGGTCTTCTTCGCGCGATCGAGCGTCGCCTCGTCGCCATAGGCGGTGAGAAAGACCACCGGCACGTCGAATTCGGCACGGATGCGACGCGCGGTCTCGATGCCGTCGATCGGGCCCTTGATCACGATGTCCATCAGCACCAGATCGGGTTTCATCTCGCGCGCGAGCGCGAGGGCGCGCTCGCCGCTCACCGCGTTACCGACCACTTCGTAGCCGAAGTCGCCCAGGTTCTGCACCAGGTCCATGGCGATCACGCCCTCGTCCTCGACCACCAGGATGCGTTCCTTCTTGTCGGATAAATTGCTCATGCGCCAGATCACCTTTCCGGTGTGTCGAGATAGGGTTGCGGATGTCAAAACAACGACAGCGTTTCCGGGAATCCATCATAACCAAGCAGCCGCGACGCGTTAAGCGAATTGCGCTCGGGCGCGCGATGCATGACCATGAAGTTTCCGCGCCTTCACCTGCTGTTCAGCAAAGACCATGACTCGCATGAGGCATGTCGTACTCGGGCGGCGCGGCTCATCACGCCGCGCGCGCCGCGCCCGGTCTGCGGCTCGCCGCGCCACGCACGAACGCCGACAGCGCCTGCGGTGACAAGGGTTTGGAGAAGTGAAATCCCTGCATCTCGTTGATCTTTTCGCCATCCAAGAAAGCCGCCTGCTCGGCGTTCTCGACGCCTTCGGCGACAACGTTCAGCGCAAGCGTTCTGCCGAGTGCCGCGATCGCGCCGACCACCGCCGCGGCGGCCGCGCCCGAGGGCAGGTCGCGCACGAAACTGCGGTCGATCTTGACCCGATTCAGCGGAAGGCGGGCGAGATGGGAAAGACTCGAGTAGCCGGTGCCGAAATCGTCGATGCTGACCAGCACACCGCGCGCGCGCAACGCCTGCAGCACGCGGATCGTGCGCTCCGGATCCTGCATCGCCGAGGATTCGGTGATCTCGATCTCCAGGCTCGCGCCGTCGAGCCCGGATTCGTCAAGCGCGGCCTCGACCACGCCGCTGAAGCCGGGGCCCACCAGATGCTGGAACGACACGTTGACGGCGACGCGCTGGAGATACATGCCTTCGTCGCGCCAGCGGCGCAGTTGCGCACAGGCGCTGCGCAGCACCCAGTCGCCGATCGCGGGCAGCAGGTGCGTCTCTTCGGCGATCGGAATGAACACATCGGGCGCGATCGCGCCGCGCTCGGGATGATCCCAGCGCAGCAGCGCCTCGGCCGACAGCGGCTGGCCGTTCTCGATGATCGGCTGGTAGACGAGACGGAACTCGCCGCGCGGCAGCGCCTGGCGCAGCGCGGTCTCGAGCGTCACGCGTTCGACCGCGCGGCGCGTGAGATTCTCGTTGTAGAAGCAGAACCGGTTCTTGCCGAGTTCCTTGGAGTGGTACATCGCGCTGTCGGCATTGCGCAGCAGTTGCGCGCAGTTCTCGCCGTCGCTGGGATAGATTCCGATGCCGAGGCTCGCGGTGACCACCACTTCGCGCCCTTCGACGAGGTAGGGGCGCGACAGCGCGTCGATGATCTTGCGCGCCACGACGCCGATTACTTCATCGCTCGCCGCGTCGGAGATCACCACGACGAATTCGTCGCCCCCGATGCGCGCAATCAAATCCTCGGCGCGCAGCGTGCGCTTCAGGCGCTCGCCGACCTGGCGCAGCAGCGCGTCGCCGGTGCGGTGGCCGTAGGAGTCGTTGATCAGCTTGAAGCCGTCGAGATCGGCGAACACGACCGCCAGGTGCCTTCGATTGCGTTGCGCGAGCGACATCGCCTGCTCGAGGCGCGAATGGAGGCTGGCGCGATTCTCGAGTCCGGTAAGCGGGTCGAAATGCGCGAGATAGTGCAGCCGTTCCTCGGCGATCTTGCGCGCATGGATGTCCTGCAACTGGACGACATAGTAGGCCGGGCGGTGCTCGTGGTCGCGCACCACCGAGGCGCTCATCTGCATCCAGACCGCGTCGCCATTGCGATGCATGAAGACTCTCTCCAGCTGCGCCGATGGCCGGTCTCCGGCATCGAGCTTCGCGAACAGCGATTGATCGAGTTCGCGGTCTTCGGCACGCGCCAGGGCCGCCAGGTTCGATGCGAGCAATTCCTCCGCGGACCAGCCAAACAGTTTGCTCATGGCTCGGTTCACCTGCAGGAACCGGCCGCTCCTCGCGACCAGCGCCATGCCGATCGCCGCGTGGTCGAACGCGCCGTGAAAGCGCGCTTCGCTCTCGTGCAGGCGGCGTTCTAGCTGGTGCTTGTACAGGGCGACGCCGACCGTCGCGCGCAAGGCGTCCGGGCGATAGGGTTTCAGCAGATAGCCGTAGGGCGCTACCCGTTTGGCGCGCTCGAGCGTCGCCGGATCGCCATAGGCGGTCAGGAATACTACGGGCACATCGAGCTTCGCGCGGATGCGCGTAGCGGCCTCGATGCCGTCCATCGGGCCCTTGATCATGATGTCCATCATGACCAGGTCGGGGCGCTTGTCGAGTGCCTCGGCAATCGCCAGTTCGCCGCTTGCGGCGCTGCCCACCACCTCGAGCCCGCACTCGCGCAAGAGCTCCGCGAGTTCCATCGCGATGACGGCCTCGTCCTCGACGATCAGGACGCGCTGTCGGTCCAGCTGCGGATTGATTTCTGCCATCGGGCTTCCCGTTCGCTCATTCGGCGCCGCACGCCTCACCTGGCGTGACTTGCGACACAAACACGCATGGAAGGATAACGGCCGCCCGGGAGCGGGCAGGAGGGCAACAGCGGGGTAAATTCCCCTCAATTCCGGGGCTTGCGGCGTCGAGGGCGCGCGATCCAGCCGGGAATCTTCAAAAAGGGGCAGGCGCCCCTGCGACTACAGTCGCGGTCCCGCTCCGCACAAAGTGCGGAGCGGGACGAACCCCGCCACGGAGGAGGAGGGAGGAGGAACCGTGGCAGGCGCGTTCGATGATCTGAATAAATCCTTTAACGGCCGATTCGACCGGATATTCAGACCGGAGTTCCGGATTTTCAGCTGTGGTGCAGACGGGCCTCGGTACACGACTGGGCATTCCCGCGGATTTCGGCGGCGAAGCCGCGAACCGCCTTGAAGGCGCGCGAGATCCGCGACCCGAGAGAAACCACCGCAGTGGCCATATATTCGGCGCGTTCCTGCTTTGCGCGGCGGAGGATGGCTGCATAGTCATCCTGCGTCAGCGGCCAGGCACCCGGCCGTTCCAGCCAGGATTCGATATTCTTCATTTCAGGTCCGTTCATGATGGCCTCCAGCTGCGTGGGACTGCGTTAGATGCTGCTGCGCTACTCGTTACCGCATGATTCATTGGTGCGTTGCAGCAATATTAGATGTTTGCTCCCATGTACACAATCATCATTATATACAAAACACCTTTGCTATTATTGCAACAATGGGCCACGATCTTCATGAGATGTCGGTGTTTGTCCGGGTCGTCGCGGCGGGTAGTCTTTCTGCCGCAGCCCGGGAGTTCGGCCTGTCTACCGCCGTCGTCAGTCGGAGGCTGGCCGCCCTCGAGGCACGGCTGGGCGCCCGCCTGCTCAATCGCACCACGCGCAGCCTGCGGCTTACCGACGAAGGGGCCGCTTACTACGATGCCTGCGCGCGCATCCTGGCTGAAGTCGAGGAAGCGGATGCGGCGGTCTCGGCGCGACGCACCGAACCGCAGGGCGTGCTCAAGGTGGCGATGCCCGCCTCCTTCGGCCATCGGCACATCGCGCCGCTGGTCCCCGAGTTTGCCGCCCGCTATCCCAAGATCCAGCTCGCCCTCAGCCTTTCGGACCGCGCCGTCAACCTGGTCGAGGAGGGGTTCGATCTGGCTATCCGCATCGCCGAACTCGAGGATTCGGCGCTCGCAGCACGCAAGCTTGCGCCAAACCGGCGCGTGGTCTGCGCGAGCCCCGAGTATTTGCGCCGACGCGGCACCCCGCACACGCCCGACGATCTCGCCAAGCACAACTTCCTCGTGACGACCTGGGAGCGCGACTTTTCGCTGACGATCGAGTACAAGGAGCCCGACGGCAAGCCGGGTTCGGTACGCGTCTCCGGACGCTATGCCTGCGACAACTGGGAGGTATTGCGCGAGTGGGCGCTCGCCGGCCTGGGGGTCGCGCTCAAATCGACCTGGGATGTGCGCCGCCACCTGGAAGACGGCTCGCTCGTCGCGTTGTGCCCCGGGTATACCTTCGATACCGACGTAGCCATCTATGCGGTCTATCCGCACCGCCGTCATCTGCCCGCCAAGACACGTGCATTCATCGAATTTCTTGCCGAGTCGTTCGGCCCCGAGCCCTACTGGGACCAGCCGGGCGGAATCACGCCCCCCAAACCTCGCATCAGGGGACTTCCGGCGACCGCCGAGGATGCCTGATCGTCGACCCGGACATCGCGCCGGCTGCCCGCTGCCTATGCTAGGCTGAAAGCACTGCGCGTAAGGCTGCGCGACCGACAGTGAGTTTTCCGGAGCCTGTCCGATGAATGCACCGCTCAACCCGACCGCCCTCGCCCGGGCAAGCCTCGAGGACAGGTACACGCTCGAGCGCGGGCGCGCCTTTCTCACCGGCTCGCAGGCGCTGGTTCGCCTGCTTCTGCTGCAGCGCGAGCGGGATCTGCGCGCCGGGCTCCATACCGGCGGTTATGTGTCGGGCTATCGCGGCTCGCCGCTCGGCGTGCTCGACCAGACGCTCGTGCGTGCGAAGCGTCATCTGGATTCGCACCACATCGTGTTCCAGCCCGGCGTGAACGAGGATCTCGCCGCGACCGCGATTTGGGGTACCCAACAAGTCGGCATGTTCCCGGGCGCGAAGTACGACGGCGTGTTCGGCATGTGGTACGGCAAGGGGCCCGGCGTCGATCGCTGCGGCGACGTCTTCAAGCACGCCAACTCGGCCGGCACATCGAAGAACGGCGGCGTGCTGGTGCTCGCGGGAGACGACCACGCGGCGAAGTCCTCGACCCTCGCGCACCAGTCGGAACACATCCTGAAGGCCTGCTGCATTCCGGTGCTCAGCCCCGCGAGCGTGCAGGACTATCTCGACCTGGGGGTGCACGGCTATGCGATGAGCCGCTACGCGGGGCTCTGGATCGGCTTCAAGTGCGTGACCGACGTGGTCGAGTCGGGCGCCTCGGTCGAAATCGACCCCGAACGCGTGAACGTCGTACTGCCGGCGGATTTTGCGCTGCCGCCGGGGGGGCTCAACATCCGCTGGCCCGACGGCATCCTCGAACAGGAGGCGCGGCTGCTCGACTGGAAGGTGTATGCGGCGCTCGCCTATGCGCGCGCCAACCGCATCGACCGCATCGTTTGGAATAGCGATCGCGCGCGGCTCGGAATCGCCACCACCGGCAAGAGTTACGGCGACACCATGCAGGCGCTCGCCGATCTGGGGATCGACGAACCGGTGGCACGCGACATCGGCCTGCGCGTCTACAAGGTCGCGATGAGCTGGCCGCTCGAACCCGACGGCGCACGGCGCTTCGCCGAGGGACTCGAGGAAGTCCTGGTGATCGAGGAAAAACGCCAGCTGATCGAATACCAGCTGAAGGAGGAGCTGTACAGCTGGGAAGCCGGTCTGCGCGCGCCGCGCATCGTCGGCAAGTTCGACGACAACGGCGAGTGGAGCCATGCCAACGGACAGCCCGCCGGCAAATGGCTGCTGCCGGCGCATTACGAGCACTCGCCGGCGATCGTCGCGCGCGCGATCGCCGCGCGGCTCGCGAAGCTCGGCATGGACAAGCAACTTGGCGAAGGCTACCGCGCGCGGCTCGCGTTTCTGGAAGCCAAGGCCAAGGCGCTCGCGCAACCGGCGGTGACCGCGATCCGCCAGCCCTACTTCTGCTCGGGCTGCCCGCACAACACCTCGACGCGCGTGCCCGAGGGCAGCCGCGCCACCGCCGGCATCGGCTGCCATTTCATGGCGGTCTGGATGGACCGCCGCACCGCGACCTTCACCCACATGGGCGGCGAGGGCGCCTCGTGGCTCGGCCAGGCGCCGTTCACCGCCGAGAAGCACATTTTCGCCAACCTCGGCGACGGCACCTACTTTCACTCCGGCTTGATGGCGATTCGCGCCGCGGTCGCCTCGCGCGCCACCATGACCTACAAGATCCTCTACAACGACGCGGTCGCGATGACCGGCGGCCAGCGCCACGACGGTCCGCTCGACCCGGCGATGATCTCGCGCCAGATCGCCGCCGAGGGCGTCAAGCCGATCGTGATCGTCACCGACGAACCGCACAAGTATCCCTCCGGCACCGCCTGGGCCGCGGGCGTGACGGTGCGCCACCGCGACGAGCTCGACACGGTGCAGCGCGAACTGCGCGAAATCGCCGGCGTATCGGCGATCATCTACGATCAGACCTGCGCCTCGGAAAAACGCCGCCGCCGCAAACGCCACGAATTTCCCGACCCGCCGATTCGCGCGCTCATCAACGAGCGCGTCTGCGAAGGCTGCGGCGATTGCAGCACGCAATCCAACTGCCTGTCGGTCGAGCCGCTCGAGACCGAGTTCGGCCGCAAGCGCCGCATCAACCAGTCGACCTGCAACAAGGACTACTCCTGCGTGAAGGGTTTCTGCCCCAGCTTCGTCACCGTCGAAGGCGGAAGACTGCGGCGCGGCCTGCCCGCCGCCGGCGCCTCGCCGCGCGGCGATTCTCCCCCGCTCCCCGAACCGCGGCTGCCCGACCTGGACCGGCCCTATCCGGTGCTCGTCACCGGCATCGGCGGAACCGGCGTGATCACCATCGGCCAGATCCTCGCGATGGCCGCGCACCTGGAGGGCAAGGCCGCCTCGGTACTCGACATGTCGGGGCTCGCGCAAAAAGGCGGACCGGTGATGTCGCATGTGAAAATCGCCGCGCAACCCGGGGCGCTGCACACCGCGCGCCTGGGCACCGGCGACGCCCGCCTCGTCATCGGCTGCGACCTGGTGGTTGCCGCCTCGGGCGAGGCGATCGAAAAGATGGGCGAACCCCGTACGTGCGCGGTGGTGAATTCGACCACCGCGCCCACCGCCGAGTTCGTCCGCAACCCGCAGTGGCGATTGCCCGGTGCCGCGCTCGAAGGCGCGATCGCCGCCGCCTGCGGCGCGTCGAACGCCGCGTTCATTCCGGCCGCCGAACTTGCCACGCGCCTGATGGGCGACTCGATCGCGACCAACATGTTCATGCTCGGCTACGCCTGGCAGAAGGGTTGGGTGCCGCTCTCATCGGCGGCGATCGAGCGCGCGATCGAATTGAACGACGTCGCGGTCGATTTCAACCGGCAGAGCTTCGTCTGGGGGCGGCGCTACGCGCACGACGCCGCGCGCGTGCAGCGCATCGCGAGCCCTCCCGAAGTGGTTTCTCTCGCGCAGCAGCCCGCGCGCACGCTCGACGAAGTCGTCGAGCGGCGCGTGAAACTCCTCACCGATTACCAGAACGCGCGCTACGCCGAGGGATATCGCGAGCTCGTCGGGCGCGTGCGCGAGCTCGAGGCCGCGCGCGTCGGCTCGACGCAGCTCGCCGAGGCGGTGGCACGCGGCTACGCCAAGCTGCTCGCGTACAAGGACGAATACGAGGTCGCGCGCCTGTACGCCGACGGCGAATTCGCGCGCCAGGTCGCCGATCTGTTCGAGGGCGATTACCGGCTGGTCTACCACCTCGCTCCGCCCTTGCTCGCGCGCGTGAATCCGGCGACCGGCGAGCCGCGCAAGATGAGGTTCGGCGGCTGGACGCTCGCCCTGTTCCGGCTGCTTGCCCGCTTGAAGGGTCTGCGCGGTGGCGCCTTCGACCCCTTCGGCCGCACCGCCGAGCGACGCAGCGAGCGGGAATTGATCCGCGAGTACGAGGAGACGGTCGAGACCCTGCTCGCGGGACTGACGCGCGACAATCACGCCCTGGCGCTCGAGCTTGCAATGCTGCCCGAGGAGATCCGCGGCTACGGCCACATCAAGCTGAAGGCGATCGCCGCCGCGCGCGCGAAACGCGATGAACTCCTGCGGAAATTCGAGACCGCCACGACCAGGCAGCGTGCGGCGGCCTAGGCGAGCGCGACCTCCGACGACTAGGGCTTCGTCCGGCTGAAGCGCTCGCGCAGGCTTTTCACCGCCGCGGGCTCGCCGCGGATGCGCAGCAACGCGCCTTCGTCGTCGGCGCTTTCCCCGAGCACCTCGCAGCTGGCGAAGATCTCGCCGCGCTGGTTCTGCGCCGCCCAGGGAAGGAAGATCTCGGCCTCCACCAGGCGCCGCTGGAAGAACGCGATCAGCGCCGCGCGCAGCGTCGCGACGTCGCCCTCGCGGTAGGCGCTGATCACGATGCTCTCCGGATATTGCGCACGCAGCGCGGCTGCGCGCCCGGCCTGCGCGGCGGCGTCGCCGACGCGATCGGCCTTGTTGAACACGAGGAGGCGCGGCACCTCCCGCGCGCCGATTTCGTCGAGCACCTGCTCGGTGACCGCGAGCTGCCGCTCGAAGCCGGGGTCACCCGCGTCGACGACGTGCACGAGGAGCGATGCTTCGAGCGCCTCCTCGAGGGTCGATTTGAAAGACGCGACCAGCCCGTGCGGAAGGTTCTTGATGAAGCCGACCGTGTCGCTGACCAGCACGCGCGGCACGCTCTCGGGATGGAGCGCGCGCACGGTGGTGTCGAGCGTCGCGAATAGCTTGTCGGCGATCAGCGCCTCGTTGCCGGTGAGCGCACGCATCAGGGTCGACTTGCCCGCGTTCGTATAGCCGACCAGTGCGACGCGCGCGAGTCCCTGCCGCTCCTGGCGCCGCGTGCGTTGCGTCTTGCGCTCGAGGTCCATCGCGTCGAGCTCCTGCTGCAACTCGGCGATACGGTCGCGCAGCTTGCGCCGATCCAACTCGCCCTGCGACTCGCCGGCGCCGCGCCCGCCGACCCCGCTCCTTTGCCGGCCCTGCGGCCCGGCGAGTTTCGCCGCTTCGCGCAGCCGCGGTGCCAGATAGCCGAGACGCACGATTTCGACCTGTGCGCGCGCGGCGCGCGAGCGTGCATGGCGGTGGAAGATCTCGAGGATGACCATGGTGCGGTCCATCACCTCGCAACCGACTTCCTTGCCGAGGTTGCTCGCCTGGGTGGGGGAGATCTCGTGGTCCACGAGGATCACTTCGGCACGGCGCGTGCCCGGATTGACACGGGGTTCGGCCGCATTCCTCGCGTCGGCGCTCGCCGTATCGTCCTTCGGCGAAGCCGAACCCGGCGCCGGCTCGGTTTCGGTTTCGGTTTCGGTTTCGGTTTCGTTGCGAACGAAGCGGCGCATCTCCTGGCGCTTGCCGGCGCCCAGGTACCCGGTCGGGTCAAACCCGGCGCGCTTCTGAGTAAAGCTGCCGACGACTTCGTACCCCAGAGTCTTCGCGAGCTGGCGCAGCTCGCTCAACGACGCGTCCAGCTCGGCATCGCTCACGCCCGCCCGCTGCACCGCCGCGACGACGGCGCGCAGCGGCGTCTGGTTGAGTTCCGGCAATCAGCTGCCCTGCGGCGCGGCGCGACCCGCAAAATCGATCATCAGATCGTTCATGCGCCGCACGAATCCGGCCGGATCCTCGAGCTGGCCGCCCTCGGCGAGCAGCGCCTGGTCGAACAGCAGCTGCGCCCAGTCGTCAAAGCGCTTCTCCTCGCCTTTCAGGCGCCCGACCATCGGATGCTCGGGATTGATCTCCAGGATCGGCTTGGCTTGCGAAATGCTCTGACCGGCGGCTTTGAGCAGGCGCTGCAGGTTGCCGCCCATCTCGTTCTCGTCGGCGACCAGGCAGGCCGGCGACGAGGTGAGGCGCGCGGTGGTGCGCACGTCCTTCACCCGCTCGCCGAGCGTCTTCTTGATGCGCTCGACCAGTTCACGGAAGTTCTCCGCGATCTCCTCATGCGCCTTCTTCTCGGCCTCGTCCTCGAGCTTGCCGAGTTCGAGCCCGCCGCGCGCGACCGACACCAGTTCCTTGCCTTCGAACTCGCGCAGGTTGGATACCAGCCACTCGTCGACGCGATCCGAGAGCAGCAGCACCTCGACGCCCTTCTTGCGGAACACTTCCAGGTGCGGACTGTTCTTCGCCGCAAGGAAGGTCTCCGCGGTGACATAGTAGATCCTGTCCTGTCCTTCTTTCATCGCCGCGAGGTACTCGGCGAGCGATACCGCCTGCTCCTCGGTATCGAGTCGCGTGCTCGCGAAGCGCAGCAGCTTCGCGATGCGCTCCTTGTTCGCGAAGTCCTCGCCCACGCCTTCCTTCATCACCTTGCCGAACGCGCCCCAGAAAGTCTTGTAGCGCTCCTTGTCGCTCTCGGCGAGCTCGTCGAGCAGTTGCAGGACCTTCTTCGCGCAACCCGAGCGGATCGACTCGACGTCCTTCGACTGCTGCAGGATCTCGCGCGACACGTTGAGCGGCAGGTCGTTGGAATCGACCACGCCGCGCACGAAGCGCAGGTACGAGGGCAGCAACTGCTCGGCGTCATCCATGATGAATACGCGCCGCACGTACAGCTTGAGGCCGTGCTTTTGCTGCCGGTCCCACAGGTCGAACGGAGCGTGCGAGGGGATGTACAGCAGCTGGGTGTATTCGGTGCGCCCCTCGACCCGGCCATGCGACCAGGTGAGCGGAGCTTCGAAGTCGTGCGCGACGTGCTTGTAGAACTCCCGGTACTGCTCGTCGCTGATCTCGGTCCTCGGCCGCGCCCACAGCGCGCTCGCCTGATTCACGGTCTCGTCGGTTCCGGTCGAGACAAATTCGTTCTTCTCCTGATTCCATTCGCTCTTTTCCATCACGATCGGAATCTGGATGTGGTCGGAGTACTTGCGCACCAGTCCGCGCAGGCGGAAATCGGCGAGGAACTCGTCCTCGCCCTCGCGCAGATGCAGGGTCACTTCGGTGCCGCGGCCCGCACGCTCCGTGCTTTCCAGCGTGTACTCGCCCTCGCCGGTGGATTCCCAGCGCACCGCTTCGCCCGCGGCGGCGCCCGCGCGGCGCGTCACCAGCGTGACGCGGTCGGCGACGATGAACGAGGAGTAAAAGCCGACGCCGAACTGGCCGATCAGGTGCGCGTCCTTCGCCTGCTCGCCGGTGAGCGATTGCAGGAATTCGCGCGTGCCCGACTTGGCGATGGTGCCGATGTTCTTCACCACCTCCTCGCGCGACATGCCGATGCCGTTGTCGGACACCGTGATCGTGCGCGCCGCCTTGTCGAAGGCGATGCGGATCTTCAGATCGCTGTCGCCGCCGTACAGCGCCGGGTCGGCAAGCGCCTCGAAGCGCAGCTTGTCGGCCGCATCCGACGCGTTGGATATCAGTTCGCGCAGGAAGATCTCCTTGTTGGAATACAAGGAGTGGATCATCAGGTGCAGCAACTGCTTCACCTCGGCCTGGAAGCCGAGGGTTTCCTTCGTGGCGGTCTCAGCCATGCTTCAATCTCCCCGAATCAATTCGATCAGCGCGGGGAGTATGGGGACGCGCAAGGAAAATTCAAGCCCGCGGGGCCGCGCCCGAAGCCGAGCGTCGCCGCTACCCGCGCGTCATCTCCAGGCCGCTGCCGACCCAGCCCATCATCCCGCCGCGCAGGTTGAACACCTGGGCGAAGCCCTGCTGCGCGAGAAACATGCAGGCCTGCGCGGAACGCGCGCCGCTGCGGCACACCATCACCAGCGTCTCTTCCGGGTGAAATTCATGCGTACGTGCGGGCAGCGTCGCGAGCGGCATGGGCTCGGCCTTGGGCACCGTACCGCCGGCGATCTCGTGCATCTCGCGCACGTCGATCACGCGAAACTTGCCGGTCTTCTCCTTCAGCCAGTCGACCAGCTGATGGGCATCGATTTCCTTGATTCCGCCAGAAAACATTCTTGACTCCAGTGAAGTAGGTGCAGGTGCCGATATGTTAGCGATTTCTTATATTTCAAGCAGCCAGAATTAGCACAGATGTTGCGAGTGAACCTAATAGGGTCTATGAGAGACCCCGACGCTGCCGAGGTTGAACGGTTGAGTACCCGCGTCGGTTCACGCGGAATTCTGCCGGCACCGCGGCGCGATTGTCCGCGCGCCTCGGCTACTCGAGCACGTCACACTAGCTCTTCAGCATCGCCTCGAGCCGCGCATTGCCCTCCCGGGTGGCGCGCTCCAGCAAGCCGCTCGCTTCTTCGGTCAGCCCGACGCAGGCGGAGCGCGCTTTGCCCACGAAATCCGCGTCGGTAATGTCCTTGAGGTTGACCAGCGCATTCCAGACGCCGCCGCGCACGCCGGCAAAAGCGATGGTGAATCCCACCATCGCATCGGTAATGGAGTTGGGATTGCCGTTGCGCATCGCTGTTTCAGCCGCTTGCATGGCTTCGTAGCAGAGGCGCGCGGTTCGCAGCGGTACTTGCACGGCGTGCTTGAGGCTTGCCTGGATCTTCTCGTCGCGGCGGGCCTTCTCCGCGGCGCTGGCGGAGGGCAGGCGGCGCGCCTCCATGTAGGCGGTGAATGCCTCGCTGTCTTCGTCGACCGCCGGCACGAGAGCATCCTTCACGCGCTGGGCCCATTCCGCCGTCGCGAGCAGTTGCCGTTCCGCCTCCTCGCTGCCGGCCTTGCCCAGCGTCAAGTTGGACACCATCGATGCGAGCGCCGCACCGAGACTTCCGGCCAGCGCGGCGATCGATCCGCCGCCGGGAGCCGGCGTGTCGCGGCTCACTTCGTCCACCAGGTCGCGGCAACGCATGTTCATAAGACCATCGGCGCGCGCACGGGGCAGGCCAAGAACCTTCTTTTCGATGTCGAAGGGCGAGACGTCCTGCAAACCCATGCCGAATACGGCTGCCTCGAGCACATCGCAGACGGGGACGAATGGACTCTTTCCCTGGGCCCGCAGGTAAGCACGACCCGCCTCGTAGAGCGCCTGGAATGGCACCAGGCCGACGATTTCGCTGCCCGTCACCACGAGGCCGCGCTCGCCCGCCAATCTGCGCACCGCATCGAGTACATCCTTGGGCGAGGTCACCCTCCAATTGGTGAGATTGATGGAGATCTGCACCCGCTTGTAGGCGTCGACGTACCAGCCGATCGCCTTGCAATCCCTGAACAGTCCCGCGCGATACGCCTTCTGGCCGGCGACGCCTTGCGCGGCGTCGATGTCGTTCAGCGCGAGCAAATCGCGCAGGGAGTAGCCATGCTCATCGCGACCATGCCGCTCCAGCTCCTCGAAGCTCCGCCCATCGAAACCGCAGTTGCCGCATGGATAGGACCCCTCGGCGTAGCGCTGTTCGCGGCCGCTCGAGTAGTACGCGTTGTCCTGCCCGCGGCGTGCCACGCGGCCCTTTTGCCGCAGTTCGAAAGCGATGTCCGAGGCGTGCGCCTTGTCGCGGCTGTTGAGCGTGATGTTGTATGCGATGAGAAATTCCCGTGCGCCTGTGATGAGCGCCCCGGACGCGGGATTGAATCGCACCGGGCCGAAGTCGGGCTTCCAGTCGGCATCCTTGAGCTTCTGTTCCAGGCCTTCGTACTCACCCTTGCGCACCACCGCGAGGTTCCTGCGCTCAGGGCGGCTCGCCGCGTGTTCGTAAAGGTAGACGGGTATCTGCAGTTCCCTGCCCACGCGCTCGCCCAGGCGGCGCGCGAGATCGACGCAATCTTCCATCGAGACTCCTTCCACCGGAACGAAGGGGCAGACATCGCAGGCGCCCATGCGTGGATGCGCGCCCGAATGACCGCGCATGTCGATCACCGTGGCGGCCGCGGCGACGCCCCGGTAGGCGGCTTCCAGCACGCTGTCCGGATCGCCTGTAAAGGTGACGACGGTACGATGGGTGTCGGCGCCGGGATCAACGTCATGCAGTGTCACGCCGGACACCGATTCGATCGCCCCGGTGATGGCGCGTATCTTGGCCATATCGCGGCCTTCGGAAAAATTGGGTACGCATTCGACGACGCGATGAGTCATGATGTCCTCGATATTGGATCTAGAAGGCACCGGCGAACTGATATCGACTCGCCGGATGCCACATCGTGGCCGCCGACGCGACCATGCCGAGCGAACGGGTCGTCCGGTACAAAACCAGGCAGGGTTCGGCCGCCGGCATCGCCAGCCGCTTGCGGATTTCCACGGGGGGCAGTTTCGCCTCGATGCGGTAGCTCACTCCCTGCAAGGGCGCGACGCGCATCAGGTATTCGTTCGGCGTGGATCGGGTGAAATCCTGCGTCAGGTAATCCGGCGCCAGCGATGAATTGACCCAGCGGTCCTCGACCTGGATGCGCAGTTCGTTCTCGTAATGCACCAGCACCGAG
>JAOUFA010000035.1 GCA_029858545.1 Betaproteobacteria bacterium | reverse complement strand
TTCAACCGAAAGGGCGGCAACGTCGTGATCGAAACGCGGCGCCACGACGGCAATTTGATACGCATATCAATCACCGACACGGGCGTGGGTATCGCCGCGGAGGAGATCCCTTTGTTGTTCCGTCCTTTCGAGCGGATCGACATGCCGCAACGCGCCATTGACGGCGCCGGCATTGGGCTCGCGCTGTCGGCGAATCTCGCCGCGCTGATGGGCGCCACACTCGGGGTCGAGTCCACCCCAGGCAAGGGCTCGACGTTCTGGGTCGACCTGCGTAGTTAGGCGGGTTCGCAATGCACTGGCAATGATGGGCGTGGCAAGGACCGTGCGACCGACTCGTGGCGCATTCGGTCGGCCATGTTCGCGATACAGGGGCGGTTAGTGGTCAAACCGGCAAAGCACGGTCTGCGAGAACAGAAGAAACTCGAGAACCGCCAGCGCATCCGTGTGGCTGCGGCGGATCTCTTCGCCAGCCACGGCTATGCTGCGGCGACGCTGCGGCAGATCGCCCGACGCGCCCGCGTCGCGCTGGGAACGCTCTTCAACTATGTCGACGACAAACGCGATCTGGTGTTCCTCGTGTTCAACGACGATCTCGATGCGCTTACCGACGTAGCCCTTGCCTCGCCGCGCGCCGAGGATCACCTGCTCGATCAGGTCATGGCGGTGTTTGCCTGCCATTATCGGTGGCTTGGCGAACAGCCGGCTCTGTCGAGAATTCTCCTGCAGGAACTGACCTTCTATTCGGAAGGCAAGCAGACGGCACGCTTTCTCGCGATCCGCAAGAGGCTGATCGACGGCATCGAGCGCCTGGTGCGCGATGCGCAGGCGGCGCGGCGTTTTGATGCGCGCAAGGATCGGACGCTCGTCGCGCGGCAGGTTTTCTTCATCTATTCCTCGGCGATCCGCTGGTGGATCGCCGCGCCCACGCCGAACCCCGCGCGCGGCCTCGCCGATCTGCGTCGGCTGCTTGAATTGAGCCTGCGTGCCCCGGTTTCCGGGACCCGCCGACCGAGGAAGCGGTAAGATACGCGCCGCACAGCAGCCGGCCCGCGGAACGAACGCGCGGGGCACAAGGCGGCCGAGCGGTGGCATTGGACATCCGATCAGGAATGAAGGGAGTGTGAAGTGAGCACGGCGATTCGATTATTGGGTATCTGCGGCAGCCTGAGGGCCAAGTCCTACAACCGTTATGCGCTCAATGCGGCGAGCGAGCTGATGCCAGAGGGAATGACCATGGAAATGGCCTCGATCGGCGACATCCCGCTGTTCAACCAGGATCTGTGCGACCAGGGCATGCCGCCGGCGGTGAGCACGTTGCGCGCGCAAATCGCGCGCGCCGATGGAATCTACTTCGCGACCCCGGAATACAACTACTCGGTTACGGGTGTGCTGAAAAATGCGATCGACTGGGCTTCGCGCCCGCCCGAGCAGCCGTTCCAGAACAAGCCTGTCGCCATGGTCAGCGCGACCGTGGGCCTCAAGGGTGGGGTAAGCGGCCAGTACGACCTGCGCAAGATTCTCGCGCAGCTCGGCGTGCACCTGCTCGTCCGCCCGGAGGTGTTTATCGGCAACGAAGCCTCCAAGTTTGACGCGAGCGGCAAGCTGACCGACGAGGCGGCGCGCAAGTTTCTTGGCGACCAGATGCTCGCTTTTCGCGACTGGATTCTGCGTGTCAGGAAGCTTGGCTGAGCGAAGCTGATTGAACAGGGGACCGCCGCGTCCCCTGATTGCGCTGTTCCGCGTCGTCCGGTCAACGACCTATTCTTCATAAATTTGATCCGGCGTGCTTTCGCGCCGTCCCGTTTCCGCTATCATTCGCTCCGCCTCGGGTGCCCGGCGCGCACGTTCTTGTGTGCCTCGGGTTAATCGGGAAACAGGGATCGAAACGCGTCGCATTGCGTTTCGACAACCTGTGCTGCCCCCGCAACGGTAAGCGAATATGGGCGCACCAAGCGCAGGCCTCACCAGCTTGCGCGGCCACTGCGACGATCGGGTTCTCCCGGGAGTTCGTGGGAAGGCGGTGCCGCCAAGACTCGCCAGCCCGGAGACCGGCCTGAGGCGGGGCGCATGAGATGCTCGTCGCGCGGCGGATTCTTCCTCCGCGGTGCGGCACGTCTTGCATGCCGCCTCTCGGCGAGACGGCTGCGGAGGGTGCCGCGTTCGGAAGCGAAGTGCGGTTTCGCTTGCCGGGTGACCTCCTTGTCGTCTTTTTATGACGCGAATTCGTCTGCGGGGACGCGGGCGATGAAGGAGAAATCATGTCCAGGCATTACCCATTTTGGTCGTTCACTCTTGCCACCGCGCTTGCACTCTCGTTCTGCGCCCAAGCCCGGGCGCAACAGGAAGACGCCGTGGTCGTCACCGCGTCGCGCATCGAGCAGCAGATCGAGGATGCGATTCCCAATACGACGGTGATCACCGCGCGCCAGATCCGCGACTCGGGCGCGCCCGACCTCTCGACGCTGTTGCGCGGCCAACCCGGAGTCGAGATCGCGCAATCCGGCGGGCTGGGCGGGGCGAGCACGCTCTTTCTGCGCGGCGGCAGCGGCAACCACGCGCTGGTACTGATCGACGGCATGCGCATCGAGTCGGCGACCCTCGGCACGGCTTCGATCGAGCACCTCATGCTCGACGAAGTGGAGAGGGTCGAAATTGTGCGCGGCAACGTGTCCGCGCTGTACGGCTCGGGCGCGATGGGCGGCGTGGTGCAGGTCTTCACCCGGAGCGGTGCCGGCGCGCCGGGCGCGAGCGTCTCGGCGATGGCTGGCTCGCGGGGTACGCACAAGCTCGGCGCCTCGTACAGCGGCCGGAGCGAGGCGACGCGCTATTCGATCGCGGCGTCGCAACTGGAGACCGCGGGATTCTCGGCGATCGATCCGCTACAAGCGCCGGGTGCGAACCCTGACCGGGACGGCTATCGCAATACCAGCGTGAGCGGCCTGGTCGCGCAGAAGATCGCGCCGGGGCACGAGTTGGGCTTGCGCTTCTTCCGCGCACGCGGTCGTACCGAATACGATAACGCCTTCGGCGCGCCGACCGATCTGGACCGGAGCAACAACGTCGTGCGAAGCGCCGCGGTCTTTCTCGACAGTCGCTTGAGCGAGACCTGGCGCTCGCGGCTGACGCTGGCCGGCGGGGGCGACCGTTCAACGAACTTTGCGAACGGCGCATCGACCGGCCGCTACGACACGCGCAATCGCCAGACCCAGTGGCAGAACGATATATCTCTCACCAGGGACCACACGCTGACGGCGAGCGCCGAACACCTCGCGCAGCAAGTCGATAGCACGGTGGGGTACGCGCGCACGGGTCGCGATGTGGACAGTCTTTCGCTCGGTTATTCGGGAAGGTTCGCTGCGCACCAGCTCCAGGCAGGCGCGCGCCAGGACCGCTATTCGGACTTCGGTACCGCCGCGACCGGCCTCGTCGGCTATGGCTATTCCCTGACCGACGCCTGGAAGCTCACCGCGATGAAGTCCACCGCCTTCCGGGCACCGACCTTTAACGAACTCTTCTGGCCCGCCGATCCGGTGTGGGGCGGCGGAGGAAATCCGAATCTCAGGTCCGAGCGAAGCCGGAGTTCGGAGGCCGGGATTCAATACGCTCACGGGACGCGACTCGCGCGGGTGGTCTTCTTTCGCACTGTCTACAGCGATCTCATTGCCGGCTGGCCGCCGGTGAATGTCGCGCGTGCCCATGTCTCGGGCACCGAATTGACCTGGTCGGGCGAGTTCGCCGGCTGGCGCGCGCGCCTGAATATGACCCATCAGAATCCCATCGACGACGATACCGGGCAGGTTTTGCGCAGACGGGCGCGCAATTTCGGCAGCGCCGAAGTTTCTCGTGAAATCGGCGACTTGCGTATTGCAGGCGAAGTCATCAGTTCCGGAGCGCGCCCCGATTTCGACATCGTTGCGTTCGACCCCGTTACCTTCGCCCCGGTACCGGTGTCGCTGGAGTCCTATACCCTCGTCAACCTCGGCCTGCGCTACCGTATCGACAAGTCGCTCGAATTGTCGGCGCGCGCGGAAAACGTGACGGACCGGCACTACCAGCTTGCCCATGGCTACAACACTGCGCCGCGAGGCGTGTTCCTTGGTCTTCGCTGGCAACCCGCCAAGTGACGAGGCCGGCGCCGCGAGGCGCCGCGCGCTGCTCGCGCTGCTCGCGCTCGGCGCGCTGGCGCTCGGCGCGCTGCTGCTCGCGCTCGCGAGCGGCACGCAAGGGTTCTCGCCCGCGCAAGTGTGGACGGCCGTGGCCGGCGGCGACGGCGGCTTCGCCGCCGAGGTGATCCTGCGCCTGCGATTGCCGCGCGCGCTCGCGGCGTTTGCGGTCGGCGGGTTGCTCGCGCTCGCCGGGGCTTTGATGCAGGTCTTGCTGCGCAATCCGCTCGCCGATCCCTATGTGCTCGGGGTCTCGGGCGGAGCCTCGGTCGGCGCGCTGCTCGCGCTGTGGGCGGGCGCGGGGATGGCGCTGCTCGCGGGTGCCGCCTGGGCGGGGGCGGGTGTCGCAGTGGCGCTGCTCTTTCTTCTCGCGCGGCGCGACCTCGCGGCACGCCAGGCAAGTGAAGCGCTCGGCGCGCCCTCGCGTTTGCTGCTCGTCGGGGTGATGCTCGCAGCGGGATCGTCGGCGCTGATAACCTTGATTCTTGCCGCGGCGCCCGATGCGGCGCTGCGCGGCATGCTGTTCTGGCTGATCGGCGAATTCACCGGCGCCGAGCCCTGGTTGCCGGCGCTTGTCGCGCTGGGCGTCGCCTTGCTCGCGGCACGCCTCATCGCGCGCGAATTGAACGTACTCCTCGCGGGCGACGCCCTCGCGCAATCGCTCGGTGTGCGCGTCGCGCGCACGCGCACGCTGGTGTGCGTGATCGCCTCCGCTGCCACCGCGTTCGCGGTGACTACCGCGGGCAGCATCGGTTTCGTCGGCCTGGTGGTGCCGCACGCCTTGCGCCGCGTCGTCGGCAACGACCAGCGCCTGCTGCTGCCCGCGAGCGCGCTTGCGGGCGGTACGCTGCTGGTGCTCGCCGATACGCTCGCGCGCAGCCTTCTCGCGCCACAGCAACTGCCGGTCGGTGCGATTACCGCGCTGGTCGGCGTTCCGGCGTTCATGCTGTTGTTGCACGCCAACGGCGGTGGCCGGAAATGAGCGCTGCGCCGTTGCTGCGTGCCGACGGTCTGGCGCTGCGTGCTGGCGAACGGATGCTGCTGCGCGACCTCGATATCGCAATCCGCCCCGGCGAGCTGTGGTGCCTGCTCGGTCCGAACGGTTCGGGCAAGACCACCCTGCTACACGCGCTCGCGGGCCTCGCCGAGCCGGCCGCCGGCCGCGTCGAACTCGCCGGCCGCGCGATCGCCGCGTGGACCGGTGCCGAGGCGGCGCTGCGGCGCGGCTTCCTGCCGCAACATCCCGGCTACGGTTTCAGCATCCGCGCGCTCGACGTGGCACTGCTCGGGCGCTATCCGCATCGCGGCGGCAGGCAGTGGGAGAATGCCGAGGATCTGCGTATCGCACGCGACGCGCTCGCGCGCGTCGATCTCGCTGCCGCCGCCGAGCGCGATGTCGCGACGCTCTCGGGCGGCGAACGTCAGCGCGCGGCGCTTGCCGCGCTCTTCGCGCAGGACCCGCCGCTGTATCTGCTCGACGAGCCGCTCGCGCATCTCGATCTGCGCCACCAACTGACGATCATGGAACTACTCGCCGCGAACGCCCAAGGGCAGCGCCACGGCGTGTTGCTCTCGCTGCACGACGCGACGCTCGCGGCGCGCTATGCGACCCATGCACTGGTCCTCGCGCACGACGCGGCGCCGCGGGCGGGTGCTGCAGCCGAGGTCCTCACCGAATCCGTCCTGTCGGAAGCCTTCGGTCATCGCGTCCGGCGGATTTCCGCGGACGGTGCGGTGGCTTTCATTCCGGAGTGATCCCATGTCCACGCAGAACCTGAAAGTCGTCGCGACCGAATTTCCCGCATTTCGCGTCGCGCCGCTCGATCGCGCGCTCGAAGCACAGGCACGCGCGAAGATCGATGGCAAGACCAAGCCGTTCGGCGCGCTCGGCAGGCTGGAGTGCCTCGCGCTGCAGATTTGTCTCGCGCAGCGCACACTCGCGCCGCAGCTTACGCGCCCAGCGCTGCTGTTGTTCGCAGGCGACCATGGCGCGACCGCCGAGGGCATCAGCGCCTATCCGAAGGACGTGACCTGGCAGATGGTCGCCAACTTCCTCGGCGGCGGCGCGGCGATCAACGTCTTTTGCCGCCAGCACGGCATCGAGGTGGAAGTGGTCGATGCCGGCGTCGATCATGAGTTCGCGCCGTGCGCGGGCCTGCGCAGGGCGAAAATCGCGCCCGGCACGGCGAACTACCTGCGCGGCCCGGCGATGACGCGGGCGCAGTGCGCCGCGGCGATCGGTGCGGGCGCCGAGGCGCTGCGCGCGCAGGCGCGCCTTGGCACGAACGTCGTAGGGTTCGGCGAGATGGGCATCGGCAATACTGCGAGCGCGTCGCTGCTCATGCACCGGCTCGGCGGCGTGGCGCTGGAGGACTGCGTCGGACGCGGCACAGGCCTCGACGACGCGGGCCTCGCGCGCAAGCTGACGGTGCTCGCGGCGGCCTCGGCGCGCCGGCCCGCAGCGCTCGCGCCGCTCGAAGCGCTCGCCGAATACGGCGGCTTCGAGATCGCGATGATGGCCGGGGCTTTCCTCGCCGCGGCCGAAGCGCGCATGCTGATCCTCGTGGACGGGTTCATTGCGGGCGCCGCGTTGCTGGTGGCGAGCCGCATCGCACCTGCGGTGACCGACTACTGCGTCTATACGCACGTCTCCGCCGAGCGCGGCCATCGCCGCATGCTCGAGCTGCTCGGCGGCGAGCCCTTGCTCGCGCTCGAGCTGCGCCTGGGCGAGGGCAGCGGCGCCGCGCTCGCCTATCCGCTCGCGCAGTCCGCGGTCGCCTTCGTCAACGAGATGGCGAGCTTCGCGAGCGCGGGAGTGAGCGAGCGCGGGTGAGCGCCGGCGAAGGAGTGAAATCGATGGGACCTGCTCTGTATCGCGAGTGGCGGCTTGTGTTGACCGCGCTCGGCTATTTCACCCGGTGGCCGGTGTCCGGGGCCGGCGAGTTTTCACAGGTGGAGCTGAATGCCGCGCTGCGCTATTTCCCGGCGATCGGCTTGCTGGTCGGTGCATGCAGCGGGTTCGCGCATCTTCTCGCCGCGCAGATTTTCCCGGCGTCGGTTGCGGTGGTGTTGGCCCTCGTGAGCGGAGTGCTTCTCACCGGCGGCTTTCACGAAGACGGACTCGCAGACACCTGCGACGGCCTGGGCGGAGGCTGGACGCGCGAGCGCGTGCTCGAAATCATGAAGGATTCGCGCCTTGGCAGCTTCGGTGCGCTTGGGCTGGTGCTGGTGCTGCTGGGCAAGTACGCGGCGCTGACTTCGCTTGCGTTGACGATCGTTCCCGCGGTGTTCATCGCCGGCCATGCCTGGAGCCGTTTCATGGCGGCGAGCGTGGTGAGCACGCAGAGCTACGTGCGCGAGGACGACAGCGCGCGCGCGAGGCTTGTCGCAGGCGGTATCGGTCTGTCGGCACTCGGCTACGCGGGTTTGTTCGCGCTTGCGCCGCTGTTCCTGCTCGGCGCCGCGGGCGTGGCCGGTGCGCTCGCCGCGTTTGCGGCGCGTGCGATTGCGGGTACGTACCTTCACAGACGGCTGGGCGGATACACCGGCGACACCCTGGGCGCGGTGCAGCAGGTCGCTGAACTCGCCTTCTACCTGGGCGTGCTCGGCTGGGGGGTGGCATGATCACGCTGATCCTGGGCGGCGCACGCTCGGGCAAGAGCAGCGAGGCGCGGCGTCTCGCCGAAACCAGCGGTCTTGAGCCGGTCTACATCGCCACCGCCCGTGCTCTCGACGAAGAGATGGTCGAGCGCATCGGCCGCCACCGCGCCGAGCGCAGCGCGGCCTGGCGCACGGTCGAGGCGCCGCTGCATCTGGCCGCGTCGCTGCGCGCCGAGGCGAGCGCCGGGCGCTTCCTGGTGGTCGATTGCCTGACGCTGTGGCTAGCCAATCTGCTGGGCGAGGAGGGCGAGACTAGCGAGGTCTATGCGACCGAGCGCGCAGCCCTGTTCGCCGCGTTGCCGGGGTTGCCGGGCGACATTGCGCTCGTGTCGAACGAAATAGGCTGGGGCGTGGTGCCGCTCGGCGTGCTCAGCCGGCGCTTTGTCGACGAGGCAGGATGGCTCAACCAGGCGGCTGCACGTCTTGCAGGGCGCGTGCTGCTCGTTGCCGCCGGATGCGTCCTGCCGCTGAAGGGCAATGCGTGATGCGGCGCGCCGCGACGCTGCTGCTCACGCTCGCCGGTGTCTGCGCGGGCACGAGCCTCGCCGCGCAGATTCGCGTGACCGACGCGCGCGGTCACGCGGTGATGCTCGATCGGCCCGCGCAGCGGATCATCAGCCTCGCCCCGCATATCACCGAGTTGCTGTTTGCCGCCGGGGCGGGCGATCGTGTGGTCGGCGTGGTCGACTACAGCGATTACCCCGAGGCGGCGAAGCACCTTCCCCGCATTGGCAATCTGCGCGCGCTCGACCTGGAGCGCATCGTCGCGCTCAAGCCCGACCTGGTCGTCGTCTGGCTGCACGGCAGCTCGATGCGGCAACTCGATCGCGTCGCGGCGCTGGGACTGCCGATATTCCATTCCGAGCCGCGCAGACTGGAGGACGTGGCGATCGAACTCGATCGGCTCGGGGTCCTTGCCGGGACCGAAGTGGCGGCCGCGCGGGCCGCGCAGGCCTATCGCGCGCGCCTCGCGGGCCTGCGCGCGCGCTACGCCGGGCGCAGGCCGATCGACGTGTTCTACCAGGTGTGGACCCGGCCTTTGCTCACCGTCAACGACCAGCATCTCATCAGCCGGGTGCTGCGGCTGTGCGGCGGTCGCAACGTGTTCGGTGCGCTCGCCCCGCTGGTGCCCGAGGTGAGCATCGAAGCAGTGGTCGTGGCGAATCCGCGCGCGATTCTCACCGCGAGCGTCGCGCCCGAATACGACCGCGAGGCCCTGGCGCTCTGGCACGACTGGCCGCGCATCGCGGCGGTGGCGCGCGGCAACCTGTACACGATCGACGCCGACCTGATCAGCCGCGACACGCCGCGCATCCTGGACGCGGCGCAGGCGGTGTGCGAGCGGCTCGATGCGGCGAGGCGGGAAGCGGCGCGCTAGTCATGGGTCTGCGCGGCACGCTGATGGTGCAGGGGACTTCGTCGGACGCGGGAAAGACCACGCTGGTCGCCGGACTGTGCCGGATACTGAAGAGGCGCGGCCTGCGCGTCGCGCCGTTCAAGCCGCAGAACATGGCGCTGAACAGCGCCGTGACGGCCGACGGCGGCGAGATCGGTCGCGCCCAGGCGTTGCAGGCGGCGGCCGCCGGAGTCGAGCCGCATAGCGACATGAATCCGGTGTTGCTCAAACCCTCCTCCGACACCGGAGCGCAGGTGATCATTCACGGGCGCGTGCACGCGGACATGGAGGCCCTTGCCTATCACGGCTACAAGGCGATTGCGATGCGCGCGGTGATGGAGTCCTACGAGCGCCTGCGCGCGAATTACGACGTGGTGCTGGTCGAAGGCGCGGGTAGCCCGGCCGAGGTCAACCTGCGCGAGCGCGATATCGCCAACATGGGTTTTGCCGAGGCGGCCGACTGTCCGGTGGTGCTGGTCGCCGACATCGATCGCGGCGGCGTGTTCGCGCAGATCCTCGGCACGCTCGCCTGCCTGCCGGGGAACGAGGCGGCGCGTATCCGGGGTTTCGTCATCAACCGGTTTCGCGGCGATCGCGCATTGCTCGATCCGGGCCTGGCTTGGATCGAGCAGCACGCCGCGAGACCGGTGTACGGTGTGCTGCCCTGGCTGCGCGGGCTGCAGTTGGATGCCGAGGATGCGATCGTCGCCGAGCAGACGGTCGACTCGGGCAAACGCCTGCGGGTCGTCGTTCCGGTCCTGCCGCGCCTCAGCAATCACACCGACTTCGATGCGCTGCGCGCGCATCCGCAGGTCGATCTGCGTTACGCCGGACCGGGCGAGTCGCCGCCCTCGGGCGACCTGATCATCCTGCCGGGCAGCAAGAACGTGCGCGCAGATCTGGACTGGTTGCGCGAGACCGGCTGGGAGCAGGCGATCCGGCGCCATCTGCGCTATGGCGGAAAGCTGATCGGGATTTGCGGCGGTATGCAGATGTTAGGCACGACTATCGCGGATCCGCTGGGTGTGGAGGGGCCGGCGGGGACCAGCGCGGGGCTGGGATTGCTCGACTACGCGACCGAGCTTGCGCCGGTCAAGCGGTTGCGCAACGTTGCCGGGCGGCTCGCCGGCTCAGGCGCCGAACTGCGCGGCTACGAAATCCACATGGGAGTCACGCGCGGCCCGGCGCTCGCGAACCCAGCGGTCGACCTCGGCGACCGCATGGATGGTGCCCGTTCGGCCGACGACCAGATTCTCGCAACCTATGTGCACGGACTGTTCGATTGCGCGCAGGCCTGCGCCGTGCTGCTCGACTGGGCGGGACTCTCCGACGCGCGGGCGCTGGATCGTGCTGCGCTGCGCGAGGAGTCGATCGGTCGGCTTGCCGACACGATCGAGAAGAATCTCGATCTTGCGCAGATGTTCTCGACCCTCGGAGGGGTGGCCCGCCTTGAATCCTCCGCGTTTCCCTAGGCGGTAATCCGGTCGAATAACTGCATGTCGGTCGCCGAGAGAAGCTTCTCGATGTCGACCAGGATCAGCATGCGGTTGTCGAGGGTGCCCATGCCGGTGACGAACCGGGTGTCGAGGCTACCCAGTTCCGGAGCAGGCTTGATCTGATCCTCCGTGAGAATGGCCACGTCCGAGACGCTGTCGACCACCACGCCCAGCACCCGGTCGAGCACATTGAGTACGATTACGACGGTGAATTGGTTGTAGGCCGGCGCCGCGACACCAAACTTGATCCGCAGGTCGACGATCGGCACGATCACCCCGCGCAGGTTGATCACTCCCTTGATGAATTCCGGCGTATTCGCGATGCGTGTTACCGCTTCATAGCCGCGGATTTCCTGCACCTTCAGGATGTCGACCGCGTATTCCTCGTTGCCCAGGGAAAACGTCAGGTATTCGCGGCCTTCTGCAACCGCCCCAGTGCTGTTCGGGGCATGCTTGCTTCGATCGATCTGCATGGCATTGCTCTCCCACCTGCTCGTGCCGTATGCCGATTCTTGCCGTTCGCTTGGCGACAGGCAAGGCTCCGACTCCGGTACTGTTCGTCTGCCGTCACGTGCAAGGATACCAATTTGGATCGATCGCGCGAAATCGTCGCTTGTCGAATGCCGTTTTCCCGGCGACACCTTCGTCGCCTGCCGCGTGAGACGGCCCGGGCATGGCCGGGCAAAATTCTCACTTTGAGCGCGTTGTCGACTTATCGGGTTCCGATTCAGCTTCAAGGTAGAATTTGACCTTCAATCCGGGGACATTCCAGATACGAAGGCATACGGGCCGGCAGGATCAGACGTCGGCATGACTTCGAGACGCTCTTCGACGGACAACCAAGCCTTGCGCATCCTGATTTCGAACGACGATGGTTATTTTTCTCCCGGGATCATGGCCCTGGCGGAGGCCTTGCAAGCGATCGGCGAGGTCACCGTGGTGGCGCCTGAGCGCGATCGGTCGGGTGCCTCGAACTCGTTGACCCTCGACCGTCCGCTCACCGTCAGGCGCGCGTCGAACGGTTTTTTCTTCGTCAACGGCACTCCGACCGATTGCGTGCATCTCGCGGTGACCGGTTTGCTCGATTTTGTTCCCGATGCGGTGGTATCGGGGATCAATCTTGGCGCCAACATGGGCGACGATACGATCTACTCGGGCACCGTGGCGGCCGCGACCGAAGGCTTTCTTCTGGGCATTCCTTCGCTCGCGATTTCTCTCGCGGGCAAGGCGGGTGCGCACTTCCCGACGGCAACCCGCGTCGCGCTTCGCCTGCTCGAGCGCCTGCGTGCGGAGCCCATCCGGGATCCGGTGCTGCTCAATGTCAACGTGCCGGATATCAGCGATTCGGAAATCGAGGGCTTCGAAGTGACGCGTCTGGGCAGGCGGCACAAGGCGGAGCCGGTGGTGCGCACCAAGACGCCGCGCGGCGAGACGGTTTACTGGGTCGGCGCGGCGGGAGACGCCCAGGACGCCGGTCCCGGTACCGATTTCCACGCGGTGGCGCGCAAACGCGTCTCGGTGACTCCGCTGCAGATGGACCTCACGCACCGCGAACAGCTCGATGCGGTACGCGGCTGGCTTGACCGGTGAGCACACCGCGGGGACAACGCGATCTCGCCGGCATCGGCATGACCTCGCAGCGCACGCGCGCGCGCATGGTCGAGCGGCTGCGCGAGCAGGGCATCAACGATGTGCGCGTTCTGGACGCGATGGCGAGCGTGCCGCGTCATGTATTCGTCGACGAGGCGCTTGCCAGCCGGGCTTATGAAGACACCGCTCTGCCGATCGGTTTCGCCCAGACCATTTCGCAGCCGTATGTGGTTGCACGCATGATCGAGCAACTCACCGCGGGCAGGGAGCCGGGCCGGATATTGGAGATCGGCACGGGCTGCGGATATCAGGCTGCGGTGCTCGCCTGCCTGGGTCGAGAGGTCTTTTCGGTCGAGCGCATTCGCGAACTGCTCGAACGGGCGCGCGCCAACCTGCGCGGCCTGCGGCTCGGAAACCTTCGTCTCGCCCACGGCGACGGCTGGCAGGGCCTGGAGAGCGCGGCGCCGTTCGATTCGATCATCGTCGCGGCTGCCGCACCGCAGGTTCCCGGCGCGCTCTTACAGCAGCTCGCGCCGGGTGGCAGAATGATACTTCCGGTGAGAAGAGCGGCTGCCGGGGCACACGACGCGCAGCAATTGCTGCTGGTCGAACGCGGCGCGCGCGGCTTTACGGAAACCGAGTTGGACCTGGTACGTTTTGTACCCTTGGAAACGGGCAAGATATGAAAAGAGTGCTGATGAAGAATGGCATGGCGGGTTGTGCGGTGGTCGCGAGCTTCTTGGCGGGCTGCGGGCTCAACCCGGTGACGCAGCAACCGGGAGCCGAGCGCACACCGCCGGCCGCCTCCAAGCCGGCATCCGCGCCGGGCGGAGTTCACGTCGTGCAGCGCGGTGAAACGCTCTACAGTATCGCGAGCGAGCGCGGAATCGAAGTGCAGGAACTGGCGCGCTGGAACAAGCTCGATGACCCCACCCGGATCAGTGTTGGCCAGACACTGCGCCTGTCGCCGAGCGGGGAGGCGCGGGCGAGCGGCGCCGCGCAGTCCGAGGCGCCTCAAGTGCAGGTCGGGTCGGCGCGCGGCCCGGGGGCGGTGGAGGCGCGGCCGCTGGACTCGACTCCCGGTGCACGCACCTCGCGCGATGCTGCTGCGGGCGATAACTCACCGCGTACGACGCCCAAGGCGATTCGCTTGCCCTATTCGGCGGAGAATCTCGCACTGCTCTCGAAGGTTCCGGCCGCGCCAGCGGCGCAATCCGGTGCGGCGGAAGCCGAGCGCGATCCGGATGCGCTTGATTTCGTCTGGCCGGCCAAGGGGCGCGTGCTGGCGGGCTACTCGGAACCCAATAACCGGGGGCTTGATATCGGCGGACGAATCGGTGACCCGGTGGTGGCCGCCGCCGCGGGGCGCGTGATGTACGTGGGAACCAGCATTCGCGGTTACGGGAAACTGATCGTGATCAAGCACGACAACAACTTCAATAGCGTGTACGCCCACAACCGGGAAATCCTGGTGAAAGAAGGTCAGAATGTCACCCGCGGGCAGAGGATTGCCGAATTGGGCGACAGCGAGGCCGACAAGCCCAAGCTGCATTTCGAAATTCGCAAATCCGGCAAACCCGTCGATCCGCTCAGATATCTACCCAGCACCGGCCCCTGATTTCAGCGGGGCGTGGCGGCGCGAAGCGAGCGTGCGAGATCGACCACTGCAGACGCATAGAACGCGCTCCGGTTGTAGTGGGTGATCACCCAGAAGTTGTGCAGTCCGATGCGGAAATCGCTGGGCATACGCGGCGTCGCGAGTTCCACCAGCACCGCCCGGGCCTCCGCGGGCGCGACGCCCAGCGAGCGCGCCCCGGCCCTGGCAAGCTCTTCTAGCGTATGACGCGGCTGCAGGCCACCGTCCGTGTAGGTCTTGAGATCGCTGCCGTTGACCTCGGCGTCGAGCAGCACCGGCTCGCCCGACCGCCAACCGTGCTGCTTGAGGAAATTCGCCACGCTGCCGATTGCGTCGACCGCATTACCGCGCAAATCCAGGGCTCCGTCACCATCAAAATCCACCGCATAGTGACGGTAGCTTCCCGGCATGAACTGCGGGATGCCAATCGCCCCGGCGTAGGAACCGTGCACTGAGAGCACGTCGATCTGCTCATCGCGCGCGAACAGCAGGAAGTGTTCGAGCTGCGAGCGGAAGAACGGTGCGCGCGGAGGGTAATCGAACGCGAGCGTTGACAGCGCATCGATGACCCTCCAGCTACCGGTGCGCTTGCCGTAGAAGGTCTCGATGCCGATGATCGCCACCACCAGTTCTCCGGGAACGCCAAATTCGTGCTGCGCGCGCTCGAGGGCTGCGCGATATTTTTCCCAGAACCTGAGTCCGGCCTGCACGCGCTCCGGGTTGACGAAGTTTGCGCGGTATTCGGCCCACGATTTGTTGCCGGACGGCGGCATTTTCACCGCCTTGAGTATCGCCTCCTGGCGTTTCGCGTGCTTGAAGACCCGCATCAATTCCTTTTCGACAAAGCCATGCCGCTCGACCAGTTCGCGAACGAAGACCCGGACTTCGGCGCGTCCGGCGTAGAAAGCCGCGGACTCGGCACGCAACGCGCTGCACAGCACGGCACCGATCAGGAAAGCCAGGACACGCGTCATTCAAGCCTCAATTCATTGACCAGTCGGCGCAGTTCGGCGACACGATGCGCCGAATCCGGCGCACCGTAGCGCAGCGCCACGTATAGCGCGCCGATTCGTTCGATCGAATCCTGCGCTGAAGGCAGGTCGAGTGCCGCGCGCGCTGAAAAGTCCCGTGGTCCTTCATGCGGCGCGCGTCGCATCCCGCGCCTGCCGAGTTTCGCACAGAATGACTCCCAGGCAGCCTGCACGGGGTCGCGCCGCGTCGCGTCGCGCAGCGACCACGCGAGCAGCAAGGCGGCGAGGGTCGCAAGGCTCGACAGGAGCGCCATGGCGAGTTTCCGCCAGTCGGCATCCGGTGCACCGAGCCAGGACATCAGCATGCGCTGGCGCTCGGGGTTGTAGCCAAGCACCCATACATTCCATTTGTGCGCGACCGCATCCCAGTTGTTCCGCAGAGCGCGCAGCCATTCGAATTCCTGGCGCATCAGCATCGGCAGCGGCAAGCCTCCCGGCGCCGCGCCGCTCAATCCGGACTCAATACACCGCGGCGCGC
>JAOUFA010000389.1 GCA_029858545.1 Betaproteobacteria bacterium | reverse complement strand
CGCGCGACCTGTTCATCGAGAAGGATTCCTCGATCAACGAGCACATCGAGCAGATGCGTTTGTCGGCGACCAAGTCGCTGCTCGAACGGCGCGACTGCGTGATCGTGGCGACGGTCTCGGCGATCTACGGTATCGGCGACCCCTCCGAATATCACAACATGATCCTGCATCTGCGCCAGGGGGAGAAGATTTCCCAGCGCGACGCGATCGCGCGGCTGGTGGCGATGCAGTACGAGCGGAATGATTTCGACTTCAGCCGCGGTACGTTCCGCGTTCGGGGCGACGTAATCGACGTTTTTCCCGCCGAGCACGCCGAGCACGCGGTGCGTATCGCGCTGCTCGACGACGAGATCGAGCAACTGCAGATGTTCGATCCGCTCACCGGCCGCGCGCTGCAGTCCATTTCCCGGTTCACGGTCTACCCCTCCAGTCACTACGTCACCCCGCGCGAGACCACTCTGCGTGCAATCGAGGCGATCAAGATCGAACTGCGGGAACGGATTGAGTTCTTCAATCAGACAGGCAGACTGGTCGAGGCGCAGCGCATCGCGCAGCGCACCCGCTTCGATCTGGAGATGCTCGCCGAACTGGGATTCTGCAAGGGCATCGAGAATTACTCGCGACACCTGTCGGGTCGCAAGGCCGGAGAGCCGCCCCCGACGCTCATCGACTACCTGCCGTCGGACGCCTTGATGTTCATCGATGAGAGCCACGTCACGATTGGGCAGCTGGGAGGGATGTACCGCGGCGACCGCTCGCGGAAGGAAAACCTGGTCGACTACGGCTTCCGGCTGCCCTCGGCGCTCGACAACCGGCCGCTGCGCTTTGACGAGTTCGAGGCCATCGTGCGGCAGACGACGTTTGTTTCCGCGACGCCGGGCGACTACGAGCGCGGGCGCTCCGGACAGATCGTCGAGCAGGTGGCGCGCCCGACGGGGCTCGTCGACCCGCAGTTGCTGGTACGACCCGCGGCGCGGCAGGTGGACGATCTGATGTCGGAAATCGCATTGCGCGTCGCCAAGCACGAGCGCGTACTGGTGACCACGCTCACCAAGCGCATGGCCGAGCAGCTGACCGATTATCTCGCCGAGCACGGCATACGCGTGCGCTACCTGCATTCCGAGGTGGATACGGTCGAACGCGTGGAGATCATCCGCGACCTGCGTCTGGGCGAATTCGATGTCCTGGTGGGCATCAACCTGCTGCGCGAGGGGCTCGATCTGCCCGAGGTGTCGCTGGTCGCGATTCTCGACGCCGACAAGGAGGGGTTCCTGCGCTCCGAACGCTCGCTGATCCAGACCATCGGCCGCGCGGCGCGCCATATCCATGGCACCGCGATTCTCTATGGCGACGTGATGACCGACTCGATGCGCCGTGCGATTGACGAAACCGATCGCAGGCGCAACAAACAAATCGCCTTTAACAAGGCGCAGGGCATAGTCCCGCGCGGCATCTCGAGGCCGGTCAGGGACCTGATCGACGGCGTGTACGATTCACAGCAGGCCGCCGCGGAGCTTCTCGCCGCGCAGTCCGACGCCCGCTACGAGGCAATGAGCGAAAAGCAGATCGCGCGTGAACTCAAGCAATTGGAGAAGAAGATGCTCGAACACGCGAAGAACCTCGACTTCGAGCAGGCGGCGAAGCTGCGCGATCAGCTGCACGATCTCAAGAAGCGGGTATTCGGAGTGGACTTTGTTTCGGACTGAGCGCGGCGTGCGGCTCGCCGGTAACGTCGCCATTTGCATGGCGGGCTGAATAAGAAAGCCGGCGCAGTGGCCGGCTTTCTTGCCTGCAGCGTGCCTCGCGCGCGTTACTTACGCGTTTCCACCTGCACGAGTTCCTGCACCAGATCGGCCGCCGGTTCCTGCGGACGTTCGCGTCGTGGACGCCCGAGTCTCACCGCCTCTTCCTCTTCGGCCTGCGTGAGCCTGGCACTTGCCGTGGGCTTGGTCTCGATCATCACCAGTCCGGCTCCATCGAGTAGCTGACGGGGATCGACCGGCGCCGGCGCGGTGAGCGGGGCAGGCGGAACGGCGGGTGCGGAAGGCGTGCGCGCAGCGGGCTGATCGGGCTTCGCCACCGTTTCCTCTGCGCGCGCCGCGGTCGGCGCTAGCACCGGCGCCTCGACGACAGAGGGCGCGACGCGAGTTTCGGTGTAGGCAGGCACCGACGCGATGATCGGCTCGGCATGGATGACAGGGGGTGCCTGCGGAACCGGCTTAACTGCGATCGGTTCGATGCGCGCGGATTCAACCGGAGCGGGTTCGGTATGGACGGCCTGCTCGGGAAATTCCGGACGGGGACTAGCCTCGACGGCGATCCGGTCGCGAGCGGCGCCGGAGGTCGCTGATACCTCCGCGTGCTCGGGTTTACGGTCGCCGCGATGCCGGTCGCGACGGTGCCTGCGCCCGCGGCGTTCACCGTCCCCATCGCGTTGCTCGCTACCGGGGGCGGCCTGCGACGCGAGTTCCGCGGCGGCGGGAGCCTGTTCAGTTTGGGGCGCCGGGGGACGCGGTCCGCGCGGTCCGCGCTGCTGGCCGTCCGGACGCCGTTCACCGGCCGGCCGCGGTTCGCGCTGTGGTCTGTCGCCGCGTTGCTCGGAACGACCCTGCTGTGGATCACGACGCTCGCCGCGGTGCTCACCGCGCGGCTCGCGACGTTCGCCGCCATGCTCGGGCTTGCCGCCGCCGTGCCGCTGCTCCGGGCGCCGATCGCGATGTTGTTCGCGGCGCGCGTCGCGCGGTCCGCGCTGACCGCGGGGTGCGGCGGGCGTACCGCTCGCCGGGCGGGTCGGAGCGGGGGGAACGGCGGCTTCTTCCTTCTTGCCGAACCATCCGAACAGGCGCGCGAAGAATCCAGGCTGGCCTCCTTTGAGGGGGCCGGCTGCGCGCGCCTCGACTTGTCGCTCATCGCGTCGTGCAGCCTGCACGGGCTCGGGAACTATCGGTGCGGGTTGTGCGGGGGTGATTCCCGTGACGACCGCCTGCTGCCGTTCGCGTTGCGGTTCGGCTTCGGCCGCCTCCTTTTCCGCCAGTTCCGCGGGCGCCTGGACCAGCTCGTAGCTGGCCGGCACATGTTCCATCGCATTGAGCTCGTCGTGGCGCAGTCGCTGAACCTGGTAGTGCGGGGTTTCCAGATGGGAATTGGGAACCAGCACGATGTTCACCTTGAGACGCGCCTCCAGTTTCTGGATTTCCGGCCGCTTCTCGTTGAGCAAGAAGGAGGCGACATCGACGGGGACCTGGGCATGCACCGCGCCGGTGTTTTCCTTCATCGCCTCTTCCTGCAGGATGCGCAGCACGTGCAAGGCCGTCGATTCGGTACCACGAATGAATCCCGTACCGCTGCAGCGCGGGCAGCCGATGTGCGCGGTTTCCTCCAGCGAGGGCTGGAGGCGCTGACGCGAGAGCTCGAGCAGGCCAAAGCGCGAGATCTTGCCGATCTGCACCCGGGCGCGGTCGAAATGCAGCGCCTCGCGAAAGCGGTTTTCCACCTCGCGCTGGTTGCGTTGCGATTCCATGTCGATGAAATCGATGACGATCAGGCCGCCCAGATCGCGCAGGCGCAATTGGCGCGCGACCTCGTCGGCAGCCTCCAGGTTGGTTGCGAGCGCGGTTTCCTCGATGTCGCTGCCCTTGGTGGCGCGCGCCGAGT
>JAOUFA010000387.1 GCA_029858545.1 Betaproteobacteria bacterium | reverse complement strand
GCCGCGAAGAACGAAGTTCGCGTGCAGGCGGGCGCGGGCAGCGGGTCGAGCATTCCGGACAGTGATTACGCGAGCGCCGGGGCGAAGATCGTCGCGAGCGCGGGCGAGGCCTGCGACGCGGACATCATATTGAAGGTGCGCGCGCCGCAGGACGCGGAGCTGGCGCTGTTCAAGCCGGGGTCGACGCTGATCGGCCTGCTCGATCCGTTCAATGCCGCGGGCCTGGAAGCCCTCGCCAAGCGCGGGGTCAACGGTTTCGCGATGGAATGGCTGCCGCGCATCTCGCGCGCGCAATCGATGGACGTGCTCTCGTCGCAGGCCAACATCGCCGGCTACAAGGCGGTGGTGCTCGCGGCGGCCGAGATCGGGCGCTTCTTCCCGATGTTGATGACCGCCGCGGGGACGGTAAAGGCGGCGCGCGTGCTGATCCTCGGCGCGGGCGTCGCCGGCCTGCAGGCGATCGCCACCGCGAAGCGCCTGGGCGCGGTGATCGAAGCCTCCGACGTGCGACCCGCGGTGAAGGAGCAGATCGAATCGCTCGGCGCGAAGTTCATCGACGTGCCCTTCGTCACCGATGAGGAGCGCGAGATCGCGCAGGGCGTGGGCGGCTATGCGCGCCCGATGCCCGCCGACTGGATGCGCCGCCAGGCGGAACTGGTGCACCAGCGCGCGACGCAGTCCGACGTGGTGATCACCACCGCGCTGATCCCGGGCCGGCCGGCGCCGAAACTCATCCGGGAAGCCACCGTCAAGGCGATGAAGCCCGGCTCGGTGATCGTCGACCTCGCCATCGAGCAGGGCGGCAATGTCGAGGGCAGCGAACTCGGCAAGATCGTGGTGAAGAACGGCGTGAAGTTCATCGGCATTCCCAACCTGCCGGCGACCGTGCCCTTCGATGCGTCGGCACTGTACGCGAGGAATCTCTTCAACTTCCTCGCGCTGATGCTCGACGCGAAGACGGGCGAATTCAGGATCAACAAAGAGGACGAAGTCGTCGCCGGCACCCTTGCCTGCGAAGCGGGCTCCGTCGTCAAGAAAGGCTAACCATGGGCGGCATCGTCGATCCCACCGTCACCAACCTGGTGGTATTCGTGCTGGCGATCATCGTCGGCTACCACGTGATCTGGAACGTCACCCCGGCGCTGCACACGCCGCTGATGAGCGTCACCAATGCGATCTCGTCGGTGATCATCGTCGGCGCGATCCTCGCCGCGGCACCGTCGCAGACCGATTTCGGTTCGCTGCTCGGCGCGCTCGCGGTGGCGCTCGCCGCGGTGAACGTCGCCGGCGGCTTCCTCGTCACGCAGCGCATGCTCGAGATGTTCAGGAAGAAAGAGCACAAAGCCGCGAAGAAGGAAGGGTGAGAAAGACATCATGACTGCGAACCAGATCACCCTTTGGTACCTCGTCGCCTCGGTGTGCTTCATCTTCGCGCTGAAGGGCCTGTCCTCGCCCACCACCGCGCGCCGTGGCAATGCCTTCGGCATCGCCGGGATGACCATCGCCGTGCTCACCACCATCGCGGTGATCGCGCGCGGGCGCGTCGACCTGATCCTGATGGCGATGCTCGTCGGCGGCGCGATCGGCGCGATCGTCGCGCGCCGCGTCGAGATGACGCAGATGCCCGAGCTGGTCGCGGCGATGCATTCGCTCGTCGGCATGGCGGCGGTGCTGATCGCGGTCGCCGCGGTCAACAACCCCGCGGCCTTCGGCGTGCAGGATCCGATGCCGACCGGCAACAAGCTGGAACTCTTCATCGGCACCTTCGTCGGCGCGATCACCTTCTCGGGTTCGGTGATCGCGTTCGGCAAGCTCGCCGGCCTCGGCAAGAAATTCCGCCTGTTCTCTTCCGCCCCGGTGGTGTTCAAGGGCCAGCACATGGTGAACCTCGTGCTCGCGCTGGTGATGGTCGGCTTCGGCGTCGCGTTCTTCCTCGCGCCGGGCAAGGCCTGGACGCCGTTCATCGCGATGGCGGGCATCGCCTTCGTGCTCGGGGTGCTGATCATCATCCCGATCGGCGGCGCCGACATGCCCGTCGTGATCTCGATGCTCAACAGCTACTCGGGCTGGGCGGCGGCGGGAATCGGTTTTTCGCTCAACAATTCGATGCTGATCATCGCCGGTTCGCTGGTCGGCTCCTCGGGCGCGATCCTCTCCTACATCATGTGCAAAGCGATGAACCGGTCGTTCTTCAGCGTGATCCTGGGCGGCTTCGGCGCGGCCGAGGGTTCCGCGGCGGCGGGGGCGACCGACCGGACCGTGCGCTCGGGCTCGGCCGATGACGCCGCGTTCCTGATGGCGAACGCCGAGAGCGTGATCATTGTGCCGGGCTACGGCCTCGCGGTGGCGCGCGCGCAGCACGCGGTGAAGGAAATGGCCGCCAAGCTCACGGCGAAGGGCGTCAACGTGCGCTACGCGATTCACCCGGTCGCCGGGCGCATGCCGGGACACATGAACGTGCTGCTCGCGGAGGCCGAGGTGCCCTACGACCAGGTGTTCGAGATGGACGACATCAACGGCGAATTCGGCACCTGCGACGTCGCGCTGGTGCTCGGCGCGAACGACGTGGTGAACCCGCTCGCCTACGAGAAGGGCAGCCCGATCTACGGCATGCCGATCCTCGACGTGGTGAAGGCACGCACCGTGCTCGTCAACAAGCGCTCGATGGCCGCCGGCTACGCCGGACTCGACAATCCGCTCTTCTACATGGACAAGACCATGATGGTGTTCGGCGACGCGAAGAAAGTCGTCGACGACATCGTCAAAGCGCTGGAGTGAGCGCGCGCGAGCAGATACTCGAGCGTATCCGCCGCGGCCTGGGCCGCGGCGCGGGCGGCTCGCGCGCCGCGCAGGAACAGCTCACGACCTACCTGCGTCGCCACCCGCGCGGTCCGCTGCCGGAGATCAGCGAGGATCTGGTTGCGCGCTTTCACACGCGCGCGCAGGCGCTCGCGAGTAGCTGCGAGAAGGTCGCGGGCTGGGACCGGGTGGCGGAATCGGTCGGCCGCTATCTCGAATCCCAGCGCCTGCCCCGGCGCGGCTGCGTCTGGCCCGCGCTCGCCGGAATCGACTGGAAACGGGCGGGCCTGGAGTTCGAGGCGCGTGCGGCGCACGGCGGCGACCTCGTCGGCGTGACCGGCGCGTTCTGCGCGATCGCCGAGACCGGCAGCCTGATGATGGCCTCCGGCGCGGACACGCCGGCGAGCGTCAGCCTGCTGCCCGAGACGCACATCGCGGTCGTTCCCGTCGCGCGCGTCGTCGCGCACATGGAAGACGGCTGGGATCTCGCGCGCACCGAATGGGGCGAACTGCCGCGCGCGGTCAATTTCATCTCCGGTCCGTCGCGCACCGCCGACATCGAGCAGACCGTGGTGCTTGGCGCGCACGGTCCGTATCGGGTGCATATCGTGCTGGTGGGGTGATTCCCCGACCCCCGCGTGGCGGGATCGCGGATGCGTTACAGTCCGCCCAGGTGCTTTGCCCCGGAGGTGCCACATTGGCTGCTTCTTCAGTCGTGCGCAAGTTCGCTGCGATACTGATTGTGCTCGGGACGTCGGTGTCGTCGCTTTCGGCCTCGGTCGACCTGCCGCTGCACCACTGGGTGTACGACGACCTCGAGCGCCTGGCCGCGCTGGGCGCGATCCGCGGGGCGATGATTTCGGCCAAGCCCTTCAGCCGCA
>JAOUFA010000386.1 GCA_029858545.1 Betaproteobacteria bacterium | reverse complement strand
GCGCATCTGGATGTCCTTGCGCTCGGCTTCGAGCGCAAGGAATTCCTCGCGCGGAAAGCGGTAGCCGCGCGCGAAAAGCCGCGCGATCACGGTGTCGAGGTCGGTTCTGAGAAGTTGCAGATCGATCATTTGATTCGCTTTCCGGATGCGGCGGCGTCGAGCCCGCGCAGGTAATCGAGCTTCTCGCGGATCTTCGTCTCCAGCCCGCGATCGGCGGGCCGGTACCAGCCTGGTTGCGCCATTCCCTCGGGCAGATAGTCTTCCCCGGCGGCATAGCCTTCCGCCTCGTCGTGCGCGTAGCGGTAGGCATCGCCGTAACCCAGGTTCTTCATCAACTTGGTCGGCGCGTTCCTCAGGTGCATCGGCACCGGCCGCGTGCCGTCTTTCGCGACGAACGCGCGCGCCGCATTATAGGCGCTGTACACGGCGTTCGACTTCGCCGCGCAGGCCAGATAGATCACCGCTTCGGCGAGCGCGAGTTCGCCCTCGGGGGAACCGAGCCGTTCGTAGGTCTCGCAGGCGTCGAGCGCGAGGCGCAGCGCGCGCGGATCGGCGAGCCCGATGTCCTCGGCCGCCATGCGCACGATGCGCCGGCCGAGGTAGCGCGGGTCGGCGCCGCCGTCGAGCATGCGCACGAACCAGTACAGCGACGCATCGGGGCTTGATCCGCGCACCGACTTGTGCAGCGCCGAGATCTGGTCGTAGAACTGCTCGCCGCCCTTGTCGAAACGCCGCAGGCTCTGCGCGAGGGTCGCTTCGACGAATTCGCCGCTGACCTGCGCGGTCCTCGCCGACTGCGCGGCGGTAGCCATGATTTCGAGCGCGTTGAGCAAGCGCCGCGCATCGCCGTCTGCGAAGCCGATCAGCCGCTCGCGCGCCGCGGCGTCGAAATCGATGCCCCGGAGTACATGTTGCGCGGCACGCTCGAACAATTCGCCGAGTTCCGCGTGCGAGAGGTTCTCCAGCACATAGACCGAAGCGCGCGAGAGCAGCGCGCCGTTCACCTCGAACGAGGGGTTCTCGGTGGTCGCGCCGATGAAGGTCACCAGGCCGCGCTCGACGTAGGGCAGGAACGCGTCCTGCTGCGCCTTGTTGAAGCGGTGCACCTCGTCGACGAAGAGAATCGTGTGGCGCCCGGTGCGTGCGAGTTCGGTTTCGGCCGCCTGCACCGCCTCGCGGATGTCCTTCACGCCGGAGAACACCGCCGAGAGCGCGATGAACTCGGCGTCGAACGCATGCGCCATCAGGCGCGCGAGCGTGGTCTTGCCCACCCCCGGCGGGCCCCACAGGATCATCGAATGCGGCCGACGCGATTCGAACGCGACGCGCAGCGGCTTGCCCGGTCCGAGCAGGTGGCGCTGGCCGAGCACCTCGTCGAGCGTGCGCGGCCGCAACGCCTCGGCGAGCGGCGCCGCGGGCTCTGGCTTGGCGAACAGATCGTTCGTCGTCACGCGACGAATTCAGCGACCAAGGTCGTCTGGTTCATACGGGTCTCCCGAATTCGGGCTGCCGCGCGCTGCGTACTACTTCTCCCCCAGAACATCCGCACCCTTCGGCGGCGTGAAGCGGAACGATCCGGGATCGAGCTCGGGATTGCGGATGAGTTTCGAGAAGCGCAAGCGCGTGGTTTGTCCGAAGTGATCGAGCAGTTCCATCGCCTCGACTCCGCTCGGCCCCATGCCCAGGCGAATGCGCTCGAAGCTCGCTTCGCGATCGCGCGGCTTCGCTTCGAGCCACTCGAGCCCGCCTTCCATCCCCGCCTCGGAGAACACGAACGTCTGCTCGATCTCGGCGCTACCGGCGAGCAATGCCGCGGGCGTCGAGCCGATCGCACGTTGCATGCGGCTGACGGTCACCTGATTCAGGTCCTCGTCGTAAATCCAGACCCGCGCGCCGTCGCCGACGATCAGTTGCGGGTTCGGGCTGGCGTACACCCAGCGAAAGCGCCCCGGGCGCACATACGAAAAGCTGCCGCTCGATTCCTGCACCATCCTGCCCTGGCGATCGTGCACCTGCTGCGAGAACTCCGCGCGCGCCGACTGGGTGGTGCGCAGGAAAGCCTTGAAGCGCTCGAGGCTCGCCGCCTGGGAGCCGGTGGCGCCCAGCGCGAGCAAAAGGAAGAGGCCAAGGACTCGCATCATGCGCGCATCACTCGGCCTTTTCGGGGACCAGGACTTCGCGGTTGCCGTTGGACTGCATCGGCGACACCATCCCCGCGCGCTCCATGTCCTCGATCAGGCGCGCCGCGCGGTTGTAGCCGATGCGCAAATGGCGCTGCACGAGCGAGATCGACGGCCGGCGCGTGCGCAGCACGATCTCCACCGCCTGATCGTAGAGCGGATCCTGCTCGCCGCCGCCCTCGCCCTCGGCGCCGCCCACCGGATCCACTTCGGGCTCCAGCACATCGCCCAGATACTCGGGTTTGCCCGTACGCTTGAGGTACTCGACCACCCGATGCACCTCGTGGTCGGCGACGAAGGCGCCGTGCACCCTCTGCGGCAGGCCGCTGCCGGGCGGAAGGTAGAGCATGTCTCCCGCGCCGAGCAGCGACTCGGCGCCCGACTGGTCGAGGATCGTGCGCGAATCGATCTTGGAGGAGACCTGGAATGCGATACGCGTCGGGATGTTGGCCTTGATCAGTCCGGTAATCACATCGACCGACGGCCGCTGCGTGGCGAGAATCAGGTGAATGCCGGCAGCACGCGCCTTTTGCGCGAGGCGCGCGATCAGGTCCTCGACCTTCTTGCCGACCACCATCATCAGGTCGGCGAGTTCGTCGATCACCACCACAATGTGCGGCAGCGTGTTCAGCGGCCGCGGCGTGCCGGTGGCGATCGTCGCCGGGTCTTCGAGCGGATGACCGTGCTTTTGCGCTTCGCCGACCTTGTGGTTGAAGCCCGAGAGATTGCGCACCCCCAGCCACGACATTTGCCGATAGCGTCGCTCCATCTCCGCGACGCACCAGTTGAGCGCGTTGGCCGCCTGCTTCATGTCGGTCACCACCGGCGCGAGCAGATGCGGAATATCCTGATAGACGGAGAGTTCCAGCATCTTCGGGTCGACCAGGATCAGACGCACCGTGCCCGGCTCCGACTTGTAGACGAGCGACAGGATCATCGCATTGATCCCCACCGACTTGCCCGATCCGGTGGTACCCGCCACCAGCAGATGCGGCATCTTCGCGAGGTCGGTCACCACCGCGTTGCCGGCGATATCCTTGCCGAGCGCGAGGGCGAGCGGCGAGTGCACCGCCTGATAGGCTTCGGAACCGACGATTTCCGCGAGCCTCACCGTCTGACGGTGCGGATTGGGAATCTCCAGCCCCATGCACGACTTGCCGGGAATCGTCTCGACCACGCGAATCGACACCACCGACAGCGCGCGCGCCAGATCCTTCACCAGGTTGACGATCTGGCTGCCTTTGACGCCCACCGCGGGCTCGACCTCGTAGCGCGTGATCACCGGCCCGGGATACGCGGCGAGCACCTGCACCGAGACGCCGAAATCGGAGAGCTTCTTCTCGATCAGGCGCGAGGTGAATTCAAGCGTCTCCGCGCTCACCTGTTCGCCCTCGAGCCTCGCCTCGTCGAGGAGTTTCAGCGGCGGCAGCGGCGTATCGGGCAGATCGTCGAACAGCGGCGCCTGTAATTCCTTGTGGGCGCGCTCGGATTTCTTGATCTGGACG
>JAOUFA010000385.1 GCA_029858545.1 Betaproteobacteria bacterium | reverse complement strand
CTGTGTCGCTGCATGCGCCCGACGACGCATTGCGTGATCGCCTCGTTCCGGTGAACCGGAAGTATCCGATCCGAGACCTCCTCGCCGCCTGCAGGCGTTATCTGGAGCGTGCGCCGCGCGATTTCGTTACCTTCGAGTACGTGATGCTCGACGGCGTGAATGACTCCGACGCGCATGCGCGCGGTCTGGTCAAGATTGCCAACGAAGTGCGCTGCAAGTTCAATCTTATTCCGTTCAATCCGTTTCCGGGTTCCGAATTCCGCCGCTCGGGCGCGGAACGCATTCGGCGCTTCGCTGAGGTCCTGCAGTCGTCAGATCTGACCGTGACCACGCGAAAGACGCGCGGCGATGATATCGAGGCGGCTTGCGGACAACTCGCCGGCGATGTGATGGACCGTACGCGCCGCTCTCCACTCGGCGCCTTGCGCGGGATCCATACGATTCCGGAGTTGCGTTCGTGAGGCGCATGCTCGCGATTGCGGTATTGGTCGTGGCGGGTTGCGCGGGCGACCGGAGCGGTACGCCGGGTTCCGATGGCGGAGCGATCATTGGGGAAGTCGGAGAGCCGGGCAGGCGTGCCAAGGCGCACACTGAACTCGCCGCGATGTATTACGGCGTCGGCAACCTGGGCGTTGCGCTGGAAGAATTGCGCATCGCCACGCGGGCGGATCCGGATTTTCCGCAGGCTTACGGTATGTTGGGTCTGGTATACATGGATTTGCGCGAGACGCGGCTGGCCGACGAGAGCTTCGGGCGCGCGCTGAAACTCGCTCCGGCTGATGCCGACATCAATCATAATTACGGCTGGTTCCTGTGCCAGAATGGTCGCACGCCAGAGTCGATCAAGTACTTCCTGCGCGCCGTGCGCAACCCCCTTTATCCCACACCCTGGCGTTCTTACTCCGCCGCGGGAATTTGCTCGGTACGAAACGGAAATACGAAGGATGCGGAAGAGTTTTTCGGGCGGGCGCTCAAGCTCGAGCCGAATGATCTCCAGTCGCTGATCCAGTTGAGCGAGATTCGCTACCGACAGGGGGCGCTCGAGGAGGCACGGAGACTGATTACGCGCTACAACAGGCTGGTCGAGCCGACTGCTGGATCCCTGTGGCTTGCTCTGCGAATTGAGCGCCGGCTTGGCGAGCACAATGCGGAGGCGAATTTCGCCGACGAGCTGAAGCGCCGGTTTCCGGCCTCGCAGGAGTATCAGGCGTTGCAGCGTGGGCGATACGATTAGATCGAGAGTTGCGAGGAAGCACGGTGAATAGAGAAGAACATTCAGAATCTGCTGCTGCGCCGGAACAAGTGGGCGAGCAGTCGGTCCCGGCGCCAATGTCCAGCGTGGGGGAAATCCTCGCTCAGGCCAGAATCGAGAAGGGTTTGAGCGTCGAGGACATCGCTCGGCAGTTGCGGTTTGGCATGCGTCAGATCCAGGCCCTTGAGGCAGGGCGGCTCGATCAGTTGCCGGGTGTCACTTTCGTGCGCGGAATCGTGCGTAGCTACGCGCGCCTGCTGAAACTCGATCCGGCGCCACTGATCGAACAACTCGAAGGCAAGTTCGACGCACCCGACGCCAATAGTCTCGCAAACCTGTTCAGGCAGCCGGTGCCGTTTTCGGATGGCGCCAAGCGATCCAACCTGATCTATGGGATTGTCACCCTGGCGGTGTTGGCGATTGCGGGTGTTCTCGCACGACAATGGTACTTCGACAAAGGAGTGCGGCAGTCCGGGGCGGCACCGGCCGCGCGTGCGCCAGCGCCCATGGAGCCGTCGAATCCGTCCGCCACGGTTCCGGCCGCTCCCGCGGTGACGCCGCAAGTGCCGACGGCGCCGACCCCGGTGGCGGCGTCTCCCACTTCGGCGCCGCCTGTTTCTGGGCCGGCAGCGCAGGAGCCTCCGTCCGCGGCGGCGGCCGCAGCGGCGACCCCGGCGGTTGCACGGGGCCAACGCCAGATTGAACTGCGTTTTGAGGAGGAGTCGTGGGTCGAAGTGACCAACGGATCCGGCCAGATCCTGACCTCTCAGTTGAACCTGCCCGGTAGCCGTCGCGTTCTCGAGGGGACGCCGCCGCTCACTGTGGTGATCGGCAACGCGCAGCACGTGCGGATCCTGGTGAATGGTAAGCCGATCGATCTGCGGCCGCACATCAGGGTCGAGGTCGCACGCCTCGTCTTGGAATGAGCCCGGTGGCAGTGGCGCAGTCGCGTCGCGTTTCAAGGCAGGTCAATGTCGACGGCATTGCCATTGGCGGTGGCGCGCCAGTGGTCGTACAGTCGATGACCAATACTGACACCGCGAATGCGGAGGCCACCGCGCGGCAAGTCCATGAACTCTGGCAGGCCGGGTCCGAATTGGTGCGCATCACCGTCGATAGTCCGGAGGCCGCGGCGCAGGTGGCGTCCATACGCGCGCGACTCGACGCGCTCGGCTGTGCGGTGCCATTGATCGGCGATTTTCATTACAACGGACACAAACTGCTGAGCCAGTTCCCGGACTGTGCGCGGGCGCTCGCAAAATACCGTATCAATCCCGGCAATGTCGGCCATGGTCGCAGGCGCGACGAGCAGTTTGCGACCATGATCGAGGCGGCGGTCCGCTACGGCAAACCGGTGCGCATCGGTGTGAACTGGGGAAGCCTCGACCCGGAATTGCTTGCGCGCTTAATGGATGAGAATGCCGCGCGTTCGGCACCGCTTGGCGCGGACGAAGTCATGCGTGAGGCATTGATTCGCTCCGCGGTTGATTCCGCGGCGCAGGCCGAACAGCTGGGACTCGCTCGCGAGCGCATCGTGCTCTCGTGCAAGGTAAGCGGCGTGCAGGAACTGGTCGCAATCTATCGCGAACTCGCGGGCCGCTGTGACTATGCGTTGCACCTGGGCCTTACCGAGGCGGGCATGGGGTCAAAGGGGATCGTTGCATCGAGTGCGGCGATGGCGATCCTGTTGCAGGAAGGGATCGGCGACACAATACGCGTCTCGCTCACGCCGGAGCCGGGCGGCGCGCGCACCCGCGAGGTCGTGGTCGCCCAGGAATTGCTGCAGACCATGGGCATGCGATCGTTTACGCCGCTGGTCACCGCATGCCCGGGATGCGGACGTACGACCAGCACTCTTTTTCAGGAGCTTGCGGAAAAGATTCAGTCGTACCTGCGCGCGCAGATGCCGACTTGGCGCGCGAGCTATTCTGGCGTCGCGGAGATGCGTGTCGCGGTGATGGGTTGCGTGGTGAACGGGCCGGGAGAGTCCAAGCACGCCGACATCGGCATCAGTTTGCCGGGGACCAACGAGTATCCGGTGGCGCCGGTCTACGTGGACGGCGAAAAGACGGTCACGCTGAAAGGCGAGCGCATCGCAGAGGAGTTCCAGGCGCTTGTCGAGGAATACGTGCGTCGCAAGTACGCGCCGAGATCCGCCGATGCGCGCGCAGCCGTGGCGCTCGCCGCGGCCCCCGGCGGCGATGCGCCGCGCCGTATCGAAGTGAAATCCGCGTCATGAGCGCGCTCCGGGCGCTGCGGGGCATGAATGACATCCTGCCCGACGAGGCGGATGCGTGGCTCGACTTCGAGGCGCGGGTCGAGGCATGGCTGGCGCGCTATGGCTACCGTAACATTCGCATGCCGATCGTCGAGCCGACGCAGTTGTTCCGGCGCGCGATAGGCGAAGCGACGGACATCGTTGAGCACGAGATGTATTCCTGGCGC
>JAOUFA010000384.1 GCA_029858545.1 Betaproteobacteria bacterium | reverse complement strand
GGCACCGCGCACGGCAAAGGTCACGCGCTCGCCGACCGCTTCAAGGGCACCGCGAGGATTTCGGTGAAACTGGTGCGTGCCATCGAGCGCGGTGACGGCAAGGCGGCCGCGCGGGTGGCGCGCGAGCTCAACGCTTTCGTGCGCGCTCAGGTGGTCGACCATTTTTCATCCGGCCTCGCGTCCCGGATTGCCTTGCCCGATCCGCCCGGGCGGGTCGGGCCTCGGCTGGGCGGGGGAAGGGACGCCAGACGGCGGGCGCAGCGATGAACGACGGTGTGTTCGATGTCGTGGTGGTGGGCGGTGGCGGAAGCGGCCTTGCCGTCGCGCTGACCGCGGCGGACGCCGGTCTGCGCGTCGCGCTGATAGAAAAGAATCCGAAACTCGGGGGCACCACGGCGCTGTCGATCGGGTCGATCACGGCGGCGGGCACGGCGCTCCAGCGCAGCGCCGGGATCGCAGATTCCGCGGATGCGCACTTCGCCGACTTCGACCTGTTTCCGGTCCCGGCGGGCGCCGTCGACAATCTGCTCCTGCGGCGGCTCTACGTCGACCATGCGGCCGATACGCTGCACTGGCTGATGTCGCTCGGCATCGCGTTCCACGGTCCTTCGCCCGAGGCGCCCCACACGCGGCCGCGGATGCACAATGTCTTGCCGCACTCGGGCGCCACTATCCACTGTCTCGCGAATGCTTGCCGCGCGCGCGGCGTGGACATCCGCGTCGCGACGACCGCGAGGGGCCTGGTCGAGGAAGCCGGCCGGGTGGCCGGCGTGGAGGTCGACTCGCCGCGCGGCCGAACGCTGATACGCGCACGCAAGGGCGTCGTGTTGACGACCGGCGACTACAGCGCCGGAACCGGACTCCTGCGCGAACTGGCCGGTGAGCGCTACGCGGCAATCGGTGCGCTGAACACCACCAGCACCGGAGACGGACATGGGCTCGCTCGCTCGGTAGGCGCGCGGGTCCTCAACGGCCACCTTGTCGAAGGTCCGCAGATGCGCTTTGCCGTCCCAAGGGGATTCAATTGGGTCAAGCAACTGCCGCCCACCCGATTCGTGGCACGGGCGCTGCGTTTCGCGATGGCGCATCTGCCGCGAGCGGCGCTGCTGCCGGTAATCAGGATGTATCTCACCGCCCATCTTCAGCCGACGACCAAGCTGTTCGACGCGGGAGCGATCCTCGTCAATCGGCGCGGCGAACGCTTTACGGATGAACGTGGATCGCCGGCATTCGACATTCCGAAGCAGGACGAAGGCCACGGCTACATCGTGTTCGACGGCGCGATCGGAGCGCGCTTCGAGCGCTGGCCAGGCTTTATTTCCACCGCGCCCGGGATCGCCTACGCGTATCTGTCCGATTACCGGCGTTATCGCCGCGACATCTTTCGCGAGGCAGCGTCGGTCGCGGCGCTGGCCCGTCGCCTGGGTGTCGCCGAGGAGGCGCTGTCGAGAAGCATCGCGGCTGCGCCGGTTGCGTATGCGCGACCTCCTTACTATGCGCTGGGCCCCCTTTACAGCTGGATCATGACCACCGACGGAGGACTGGCGGTCTCGTCCAGATTCGAGGTGCTGCGAAGCGATGGCGATCCTATTCCCGGCCTGTATGCGGCGGGTCAGGCTGGACAGGGAGGCGTACTGCTCCCGGGACATGGCCAGCATCTGGGCTGGGCGTTCACGTCGGGCCGCTTATGCGGACGGGAGCTTGCCCGTCTATGATCGGAAAATCGCGCAAAGGCCGGACCGTGCGGCGTGCGGCGACGCGCGAAGCAACCGCCCAGACGGTGGCGGTCGAGGCGATGCGGTTGCTGGGCAGCTGGCTGCGCGTCGCGCAGGGGCACGTATCGTTCGGCGCCCGCTGCTCCTGCGGCGTTGCGACGAGCACGGGCGGTATCGCGGTTCGGGAATTCGAGCTGCAGATCCTCGACTACCTGTTCGGCAAGCACGCTGATCCGGCCGCCGAGCCGGTGCTTGCGAAGCTGCGGGAGCATGCAGGCTATCGAGCGGGAGAATCCGGCAGCATCACCCCATTGCTGCACGCGATTGCGACCAAGGCGCCGGAGTTCGGAGCCGAGCTGCAGTGGGCGCTGCTGCGCGATCTCAATCGCAGCATCGAGTCGTTCGACGAATTGCACGGACGTTGATCGGGCGCGGCCCGCATTCCACGAAGGCAGCGGGCCGGCGTATGCGGCCGGCAGTCCGCACTAGGAGTGCTAGTGGCAGGCGTTCTTCCTTCCGATTCCTGCGCGGCCCTCTAGCTTCGGACTATGCGCCGCGCGCGTCTCCGGCAGGCCCGTCCCGGAGGCGAGCTTGTCGAGTATCGGGCATTCCGGCCGCTCGTCGCCGTGGCAGTGAACGGCGAGCTCCTGCAGCGTGCGTTTCATCGCCTGCATTTCGTGGATGCGCTGGTCGAGTTCGTCGATGTGCGCGAGCGCGAGCGCCTTGACCTTGCTGCTCGGCCGGCGCTGGTCGCGCCACAGGCTGAGCAGCGCGCCGATCTGCTTGATCGAGAAGCCCAGGCTGCGCGCCTGGCGGATGAAGCGAAGCGCGTGCACCTCGATGTGCGAGTAGCGGCGATAGCCCGAGTCGCTTCTCTTCGCCTTGGGGATCAGACCGATTTCCTCGTAGTGGCGGATCATCTTCGCCGACACTCCCGAGACGCGGGCGGTTTCGCCGATGTTCATGGACATTGGATCCATCTTTGTTCTCCCGTCTTGGTTACCCGTCCTTCAAGCAGTCAGCGGCTTGGCTTGTGTTGCCGCTGCCGCATCGCTCGTCGCTGCCGCGCCGCCCGCAGCATCCCGCGGACGCCAGCGCCGCAGCAGCAGCGCATTGGTGACCACGCTCACGCTGCTCAGCGCCATTGCCGCGCCGGCGATCACCGGGCTCAACAGCCCGAAGGCGGCGAGCGGAATGCCGACGATGTTGTAGATGAATGCCCAGAACAGGTTCTGCAGGATCTTGCGATAGGTCCGGCGCGAGATGTCGATCGCGTCGGCGATCAGCGTCGGGTCGCCGCGCATCAGCGTGATGCCGGCGGTGTGCATCGCGACGTCGGTGCCGGTGGCCATCGCGATGCCGACATCCGCGGCGGCGAGCGCCGGGGCGTCGTTGATGCCGTCGCCCACCATCGCCACCACTTTGCCCGGTCCTTTCAGTTCGGTTACCACGCGTGCCTTGTCGGCGGGCAGCACTTCGGCGCGCACTTCGTCGATGCCGAGCGTTTGCGCCGCGGCGGCGGCGCTGCCGCGGTTGTCTCCGGTGAGCATCACGGTCTTCACGCCCTGGCGGTGCAGTTGCGCGATCGCCTCGCGTGCGCCGGCCTTCACCGCGTCGCCGAAGGCGATGAGGCCCGCGAGGCGGCGTACGCCCGAGTCCTCCGTCACGAGCCAGGATACGGTACGGCCCTGCGCGGCGAGCGCCTCGGCGCGGCTGGCGAACGCGGTGGTCTCGACGCCGAGTTCGGCCATCAGGCGCGAGCTGCCGAGGTAGAGTGTTTTGCCGTCGAGTGCGGCCTGCACGCCGCGCCCGGGCAGCGCCTTCGCATCGGCTGCCGCAGGCGCGATCACCCGCTCGGCCGCGGCGAGCGCGAGCACCGCGCGGGCGAGCGGATGGCTGCTGCCCTGCTGCAAAGTCGCGGCGAGGCGCAGCAACTCCTGCCGGTCGATGCCGTGCGGCTCGAGCGCGACCACCGCGGGGCGGCC
>JAOUFA010000383.1 GCA_029858545.1 Betaproteobacteria bacterium | reverse complement strand
GATGGTCGGTGAACGTCTGGATCTCTGCGTGACCCGGCCGCGGTCAGGGCTCATCGCACCAGAAGAACGAACAGGGCGATGCCCAGCGACGCCAGGGACAACACCGTCGTCACGATACAGAGCGCCCGCATCGGCTGCTGCTTTCGTTCCGCGACCGAAAGTCCCTTGTCGAAGGCCTCGACGGTACGCTGGATCTGTGCGGCGAGCTCCTTGATATGCGCGTCGTTACGGGATGCCGCGGCCTGGAGTTCGGTAACTTGCTGTTGCAGCAGGCTCGCCTGGCCGGCGGCCGCGTCGGCGCTCTTTTTGGTGAATACCGGCGCGGCGGTGGAAACGATCGTCCCGAGGTGCGGAAGAACGGCCTTGAGTGCGGGAATGAGCCAAGCGGGCATGAAGGAGTCCTGAATGGAAATGAACGGGACGCGCTGCGCGTATCATATCGCGGCCTTCGCCGCGCAAACGACCGGCGCTAGGCCTCGGCCGCCCTCCGCAATCGGTCGCGCACCGCCGCCCACTCCGGCGTCTCGGGCGGTGCCTCGACGAGGATCACGTCGCAACCCGCAAGATCGAGTTCGCGCAGCGCGGCGTACAGGCGCTGCGCATAGGCCTGCGGCTCCTGCGGCATGCGCAGCCACAGCGCGACGCGCTCGTCAGGGCGCGAAAACGCGAGCGCCGCGATGCGTCCGCGGCGCCTGGCGATCTCGCCATCGAACGCGTGCGAGGCGACGAGCAACGCCGGAGTCCGCGGCGCGTAGTGACGCTCGAGCCCGCCCGAGTGGCGCGGCGCGCCCTGCGCCGCGTCGAGCGCACCCACCTCGGCTTCGATCTGCGCCGCGCTGACGCGCCCGGGGCGCAGGATCGCGGGCCGCGCGCGCGTCAGATCGACGATCGTCGATTCGATGCCGACTTCGCTCGCGCCGCCTTCGAGCACCAGATCAACCTCGCCGCCGAGATCGGCGCGCACGTGCGCCGCGGTGGTCGGCGAGACACGGCCGAAGCGGTTGGCCGAAGGCGCGGCGATACCGGCGCGGCGCACATCGCCCGCGAGCTCCGCGAACGCGGCGAGCAATTCCCGGGCCACCGGATGCGCGGGTACGCGCAGGCCGACGGCGTGCTGCGCCCCGGTGACGAAATCGCCGACATGCGGCGCACGGCGAACAATCAGCGTAAGCGGCCCTGGCCAGAACTTCGCCGCGAGCGCATGCGCCGCCTCGGGCAACTCCCGCGCCCAGGCAAAAGCACGCGCCGCAGTATCGAAGTGCACGATCACCGGATGTTCGGCAGGCCGCCCCTTCACCGCGTACAGGCGCGCAATCGCCTGCGCATTCGACGCGTCGGCGCCGAGCCCATAGACGGTTTCGGTGGGAAAGGCGACGAGGCCGCCCGCACGCAAGATCCCGGCCGCGCGGCGGATTTCCTCGTTCACGACCTGGGCAGTTCGGCCTTCTTCACCGCCTCGGTCTGCCGCACGCGGAACTCGGCGAGCTTCTTCGCGAGCGCCGCATCCGAGAGTGCGAGCATCGCGATCGCGAACAGCGCCGCGTTCGCCGCGCCGGCATCGCCGATCGCGAAGGTCGCCACCGGAATGCCCTTGGGCATCTGCACCGTGGAGAGCAGCGAGTCGAGCCCCTGCAGATGCCTGGAGGGCATCGGCACGCCGAGCACCGGCAGCGAGGTATGTGCTGCGACCACGCCAGCCAGGTGCGCCGCGCCGCCAGCGCCCGCGATCAGGCATTTCATGCCGCGCCCGGCCGCCGCCCGGGTCCATTCGGCGACCAATTCGGGACTGCGGTGCGCGCTCATCGCCTTCGCCTCGTAGCCCACGCCGAATTCATCGAGCATCCCGGCGGCATGCTTCATGCAATCCCAGTCCGAGGTCGAACCCATGACGATGCCCACCAAGGTACTCACGCGAGGATCCTCCCGGTCAACCGCTCGAGTGCCTCGCGGTATTTGTTCGTTGTCCGCTCGATCACGTCTGCCGGCAGCCTGGGCGCAGGCGCGGTCTTATCCCAGGTGAGCGACTCGAGATAGTCGCGCACGTACTGCTTGTCGAACGACGGCGGACTGCTGCCGACGCGATACGCATCGGCAGGCCAGAAACGCGACGAGTCGGCGGTGAGTACCTCATCGATCAGCACCAGAGTGCCCTTGGGGTCGAGACCGAACTCGAACTTGGTATCGGCGATGATGATGCCGCGGGTGGCCGCGTAGTCGGACGCCTCGGTGTAGAGACGGATACTCACTTCGCGCACCCGCGCGGCGAGATCTTTGCCGATCAGCGCCTCGACCTGTTCGAACGAAATGTTCTCGTCGTGACCGTCGGTCGCCTTGGTCGCCGGGGTGAAGATCGGCTCGGGAAGCTTCTACGCCTGTTGCAGATCCCTGGGCAGCTCGATGCCGCAGACCTTGCCGGTCTTCTGGTAGTCCTTCCAGCCCGAGCCGATGAGATAGCCGCGCACCACCGCCTCGATCGGCAGGGGTTGCAACTTCTTCACCACCACCGAGCGGCCGCGCACCTGGGCCTTGTCCTCGTCGCCGCGCACCACCGACTCGGGGTCGATGCCGGTCAAATGGTTGGGCAGCACATGTGCGAGCCTGTCGAACCAGAACGCGGCCATCTCGTGCAGCACGCGGCCCTTGTCGGGAATCGGGTCGGAGAGCACGACATCGAAGGCCGACAGGCGGTCGCTCACCACGATGAGCATCTTGTCCTCGCCCATCGCGTAGATGTCGCGCACCTTGCCGCGGCCGATACGCTTCAGGCTCGTGAGGTTCGATTCGTAGAGGGGGGTGGCCATGCGAACGATCCGCCTCAGGCGGCCTGCTTCTCGGACGCCGGCTGCCACCGGCCCTGCGCGGCGAGCCCGTTCATGCGCGCACGGTGGTGAAAGGCCTGCTGCGCCGCCTGCACGTTCGCCGCCTGGCCGCGCCAGGCCTTGAGCGCAGGGTTCTGCAGCGCGCGCGAATACGAAAAGGTGAGCGGCCAGGGCAGCCCCGGGGTCGCCGCCATCGCGTTCAGGTGCGCGGTGGCATCGATATCCGACTGTCCGCCGGAGAGGAACACCACCCCCGGCTGCGCGGCGGGCACCGTGCGCTTCAATACGCGCAGGCTGCGCTCGGCGACCTCGGCGACACCCGCCTGACGCGGGCAATCCTTGCCCGAGACCACCATGCTGGTCTTGAGGATGGTGTGCTCGAAGGAGACGTGATACGCGGCAAGCGCCGCGTAGCAGGCGCGCAGCGCCGCCTCGGTCACCTCCTCGCAACGTTCGACGGTGTGGTTGCCGTCGAGCAGCACTTCGGGCTCGATCATCGGCACGATCGACGCCGCCTGGCAGGCGGCCGCGTAGCGCGCGAGCACGTGCGCGTTGGCGTATAGGCAGGCATGGCTCGGAATCCCCTCGCCGATGGCGATCACCGCGCGCCACTTGGCAAAGCGCGCGCCCATCTGAAAGTATTCGGTGAGACGCTTGGACAGGCCATCGAGCCCCTCGGTGACCTTCTCGCCGGGCGCGAGCGACAGATCGACCGTTCCCTTGTCGACCTTGATACCGGGAATGATCCCCTTGCTCTTCAGGTATTGGGGGAAGGGCGTGCCGTCGTTTGCCTTCTGGCGGATCGTCTCGTCGTAGAGAATCACTCCGGAGACGTACTGTTCGACGCCCGGGGTGGAAAACAGCAGTCCGCGGTAGGCGCGGCGGTTCT
>JAOUFA010000382.1 GCA_029858545.1 Betaproteobacteria bacterium | reverse complement strand
AGTTCCTTGGTGAGCCGCAGCGAGGCGGGGGGCAGCGCCGCGAGGCCGAGCGCCGCGTCGCGGCCGTACGCGAGCAACTCGCCCTCGGCGATGATCTCGGTGACGATTCCCGCGGCGAACGCCTTCTCGGCGCCGAACGGCCGGCCGAGCAGCAGCAGCTCGGCGGCACGCTGATAGCCCGCGAGCTGGGGCAGCAACAGGCTCGAGCCCGCCTCGGGTACCAGGCCGAGCGGCACGAACGGCAGCTGAAAACGCGCCGCGGGGGTCGCGTACACGAGGTCGCAGTGCAGCAGCAACGTCGTGCCGATGCCGATCGCCGGCCCGCCGACCGCCGCCACCAGCGGCTTTTTCATCGCCGCGATCGTGCGCAGGAAGCGCCACGCCGGCGAATCGTCGTCATGCACCGGGCGTTCGAGGAAATCCTTCAGGTCGTTGCCCGAGCAAAAACAGTCTGGCCGGCCGTGGATCAGGATTGCGCGCACGCCGGCATCGTCCTCGGCCGCGGCGAGCGCGTCGGCGATCGCCGCGTACATCGCGAGCGTCAGCGCGTTCTTCTTGTCCGGACGCACGATCTCGATGCGACAGACCCGGCCCAGGTTTTCCACCAGGACGGGGTTCATTTCCGTGCCGCCCCGGTTTCGGCGGGCAACCGGTAGTCCTTGAGCTGCTCGCGCAACGTCAGCTTGGAGATCTTGCCGGTCGCCGTGTGCGGCAGCTCGGCGACGAACACCACGTCGTCGGGCATCCACCATTTGGCGATCCTGCCCTCGAGGAACCCGAGCAGATCCTCCCTGCTCACTTCGGCACCCGGCTTCTTCACCGCGACCACGATCGGCCGCTCGTCCCACTTCGGGTGCGCGATGCCGATTGCCGCGGCCTCGGCGATCGCCGGATGCGCGACCGCGATGTTCTCCAGCTCGATCGAGCTGATCCACTCGCCGCCCGACTTGATCACGTCCTTCGACCGGTCGGTGATCTGCATGTAACCGTCGGCGTCGATCGTCGCGACATCGCCCGTCGGGAACCACTGCGCGCCGCTCTCGTCCGAGCGCAGCGGATCGCCTCCCTCGCCCTTGAAATAGCCGTTCGTCACCCACGGGCCGCGCACGTGCAGGTCGCCGAAGGCGTTGCCGTCATGCGGCAGGGTCTTGCCGTCGCCGCCGACGATGCGCATGTCGACGCCGAATATCGTGCGCCCCTGCTTGTTCTGCACCGCGTAGCGCTCCTCGCGATCGAGCGCGAGGTGCTTCGCCCGGAATGTGCAGACCGAACCGAGCGGACTCATCTCGGTCATCCCCCAGGCGTGCAGCACCTGCACGCCGTACTCCTCCTCGAAGCTGCGGATCATCGCCGGCGGACAGGCCGAGCCGCCGATCACCACCCGCTTGAACGAGGAAAGGCGCAGCCGATTGGCCTTCAAGTGCTGCAACAGGCCCAGCCAGATCGTCGGCACGCCCGCCGACACCGTCACGCCTTCGGCTTCGAACAGTTCGTACAGACTCTTGCCGTCGAGCGCCGCGCCGGGCAGCACCAGTTTCGCCCCGGTCAGCGCGCAGGAATACGGCAGGCCCCAGGCGTTGACGTGGAACATCGCCACCGCGGGGGCGACGACGTCGCGCGCCGAGAGATTCAGCGCATCGGGCAGCGACGAGCCGTAGGCATGCAACACGGTGCTGCGGTGCGCGTACAGCACGCCTTTCGGGTTGCCGGTGGTGCCCGAGGTGTAGCACAGTCCGCAGGCACTGCGCTCGTCGAGTCTCGGCCAGACATAATCGTCGGACTCGGCTTCGAGCAGGTCCTCGTAGCACAGCAGGTTCGGGATCGAACAGTTGGGCGGCCGGTGCGCCCGATCGCTCATCAGCACATAGTGCTTGACGCCCGGCAGTTGCGGCGCGAGCTTTTCCACCAGCGCCACGAAACTCAGGTCGAAGAACAGCGCCCGATCCTCGGCGTGATTGGCGATGTAGGCGATCTGCTCGGGGAACAGCCGCGGGTTGATGGTATGGATCACCGCGCCGCTGCCCGCGACGGCGTAGTACAGCTCGAAGTGGCGGTAGCCGTTCCACGCGAGCGTGCCGACGCGATCGGGTGCGCGCACGCCGAGCCGCGCGAGCGCGTTGGCGAGCCGCCTCGCGCGCGCGTGTGCCGCGCGGTAGTTGTACTCGTGCCGTCCGCCCTCGACCGTGCGCGACACGATCGACGTGACGCCGTGATGCCGGTCGGCCTGGCGAATCAGGTCGGAGACCAGCAGCGGCATGTCCATCATCAAGCCTTGCATTTGCAATCCTCCTCCTTGGTCGTGCGCGGCGCTCGGCGCGCGTGCGGCTACGCGGCGCCGCTCATTTCGCCCCCAGCCCGAGCGAGCGCCCGATCACTTCCTTCATGATTTCATTGGTGCCGCCATAGATGCGCTGCACGCGCGCGTCGAGATAGGCGCGCGCGATCGGGTACTCGAGCATGTAGCCGTAGCCGCCGTGCAACTGCACGCATTCGTCGACCACCTTGCCCTCGAGATCGGTGCACCAGTACTTGGCCATCGACGCGGTTTCGGTATCGAGCTTGCCCGCGAGCAGCAGCTCGATCGCGCGATCGACGAATACGCGCGCGATTTGCGTCTCGGTGGCGAGCTCGGCGAGCTTGAAACGCGTAGTCTGAAAGGATCCGACCGTCTGGCCGAACGCGCGCCGCTCGCGCACGTAATCGACGGTCCAGCCGATCGCGGCCTCGCACTTGGCGACCGCGCCAATCGCGATCTGCAGGCGCTCCCACGGCAGTTCCTGCATCAGGTAGGCAAAACCGTTGTTCTCCTGGCCGATCAGGTTCTCGGCCGGCACCTCGACATTCTCGAAGAACAGCTCCGAGGTATCCTGGCCCTTGAGTCCGATCTTCTTCAGGCGCCTGCCCTTGGCAAAGCCCTTCATCGTGGTGTCGACGACGAGCAGGCTGGTACCCTTCGCGCCCTTCGCCGGGTCGGTCTTCGCCACCACGATCACCAGATCGCAGTGCCAGCCGTTGGTGATGAAGGTCTTCGAGCCGTTCACCAGGTAGCGGTCGCCCTTTCGCACCGCGGTCGTCTTCACGCCCTGCAGGTCCGAGCCCGCCGCCGGCTCGCTCATCGCGATCGCGCCGATCGCCTCCCCGGCGGCCATGCGCGGCAGGTATTTCCGCTTCAGCGCGTCGCTGCCGTAGTGCAGCAGGTACGGCGCGACGATCTCCGAGTGCAGGCTGAAGCCGAGCGACGCGTTGTTCGCGCGCGCCTGTTCCTCCATCACCACGATGCTGTAGAGCTTGTCGGCGCCCGCCCCGCCGTACTCCTCGGGCATCGAGGCGCACAGCAAACCGTTCGCGCCGGCCTTCTTCCACACCTCGCGATCGACGTAACCCTGCTCCTGCCAGCGCTCGTCGTTCGGTTTCACCTCCTCGTCCATGAAGCGGCGCACGCTGTCGCGAAAAGTTTCGTGTTCGGAGGCAAACAGGCGGCGGGGGATCACGGCAAGCCCTTTCGGTGGTCGGGAGATGATATGCGAAGGATATGCGAAGGATATGCGAAGCGGGCGGCCCGACCAAGCACCGACAGCCCAACAGGCGCCCCGTTCTGGGATAATTCGCTTCCCCTTTTGCCTGGATCTCGATGAAACTCGCCACTCTCCGGGACGGAACCCGCGACGGAACCCTGCTCGTCGTCTCGCGCGACTTGAGAATCGCTCACAAGGC
>JAOUFA010000034.1 GCA_029858545.1 Betaproteobacteria bacterium | reverse complement strand
CCGGCTCGTAGCCGATCTCGCGGATCAATCGCGAGGCCACTTCCACCGCCTGCGCGTCGTCCCCCGCGATCGGCATGCCGACGCGCCCCGGCTGCTGGTACGCCGAACCCATGCGCGCGGCGCCAATCGCATTGAAGGCGCGCAGAAGGCGCGCGCCGGGCAGCAGCTCCGCCGACGCAAGCCCGACGCCCTTGTCACGCGCCCAGTTGGCGATCTCTCCGTCGCGTCCGGGAAAGGGATTGCAGGTGTCGATCACCACCTTGCCCCGGATAAGCTCGCCCAGGTCCTTGCCGACCTCGGGCAGCGCGCGGTAGGGAACCGAGATCATCACCACCTCGCCGAACGCCGCGGCCTCGCGCGGCGTGCCGGCGCACGCAGTCTTGCCGAGCCGCACCGCGAGCGCCTTGTCGTGCTCGAGGTTGCGTGAAGAGAACATGACTTCGTGCCCGGCCTTTACCCAGACCGCACCGATCGCGCTGCCGACGTTGCCCGAGCCGATGATGCCGATCTTCATCTTCCGTGCGCCCTCCCCTGCGCCCTGCGCCGAAAAGGGCAGCGCGGCGGCGACCGCGGCAGCTCCGGCAGCGGCAATGAACTCGCGACGATTCCGTTTCATGGCAATGCCTCCACCAGTTCGATCATCCGTTTCTTCATCGCCGCATCCGGCAGCCTGCCGATCGCGCCGCCCAGGTTGTCCGCCATGTTGACGACCCGGCTCGTCGCAGGCGTGATCGCCGTCACCGCCGGATGGCTCGCCACGTACTTGAGGAAGAACTGCGCCCAGGAGTGCGCGTCGAATTCGCGCGCCCAGTCCGGCACCTGGCGTCCCCTCACCCGCTGCCAGAGGCGCGTGCGGCCGAAAGGCGCGTAGACGAGGACCGCGATGCCCTTGTCGCGCGCAAGCGGCAGAATGCGCTCCTCGGCGTGGCGCTCGTCGATGGCGTAATCAGTGCCGATGAAATCGATCGGCTCGCTGCGCATCACGCGCAGCAGCTCGTCGTACTGGCGCTCGATGGTGGTGGTCACGCCGATGTAGCGAACGCGCCCTTTCTCCTTGTATTCACGGAGAATCGGAAGCTGGGTGCGGAGGTCGCCCATGTTGTGCACCTGGATCAAGTCGATCACCGGTTTGCCGACGCGCCGAAACGAGGTCTCGAGCTGTGTGCGCGCGGCGTCGGGATCCGCCGTGCCGCCGCCCCAGCCCGCGACGTTCAGCTTGGTCGCCCAGAACAGTTTCTTCTCGATCTTCAGCTCCTGCGCGATCCGCCCGGCGACTTCCTCGGCGGCACCGTAGGCCGGCGCGGTGTCGAAAACCGCGCCGCCGAGCTCGACCATCTTGCCGAGCACCGCGCGCAGCGCCGTGATGTCTTCGCTGCGCGCGACCTGCGCGAAGGTGGCCGAACTGCCCAGTCCGACGAGGGGCAGCCGCTCGCCGGTGCGGGGGATGGCGCGCGTGATCAGTTTGGCCTCGCTCGCCAGCGTCAGGCGCGGATCGATGGCGAGCAGCCCGCCGGCGCCTGCGATGCCGAGCAGCCATTTGCGACGTGTCGTCATGCTGTTTCTCCTTCAGCCTGTTGCGTACCCTGTGCCCGCCCGAGCTGCGCGTAACCGATCCACACCCCGAGCGCCATCCACGCCGCGGCGAGCGGCACCGCGACGGCGCCGAGTGCGATCAATCCCATGCCGAACTGCTTCAGCAGGCCCTCGGTTTGCGCGCCGGCGACGTCCCCCACGCGATAGACGAACGTGTCGATGAACGCTTTCGCCTTGTACCGCTCGGCGCGCGGCACGACGGTAAAGAGCGTCTCGCGCGAAGGCCGCATGATGCCGCGCTGCACTGCGCGGAACGTCGCCTCGAACGCGACGAGCGCCGCTATCGAGCCGGCGATGGCAAGGCCGACGAAGCCCAGCAGCGCGGTGACCGGTAGCAGCGCCAGCGTCACCGAGACCCCGAGCCGCTTCATCAGGTGGCCGGTGACGAGCGCCTGCAGCAGCAGCGTCGCCACCTGCGTGATCAGGTCGATGCGGGCGAACATCGCCGTGCGCATGTCGATATCGGTCCCGAGCGCCGCCACCATCTGCAGACGCGTGAAATACAGAAAGGTCGACATCACCGCGAGGATCAGCACGTAGCCACAGATCGCGAGCAGGTACGGCGAGCGGACCACCTCGTGCAGGCCTTCCCACGCGCTGCCGCCGATCAGCGCGTCCTCCTCGGGCGCGCGGCCTTGCTCGGGGCGCTGGCGCGCGAGCCACGCGGCCGCCGCGAGCGCGAGCACGAGGAATCCGGCGGCCGCGAGCAACAGGGCCGGCGTGCCCAGCGGCCTCGCAAGCTCGCTCGCGAGCCAGGGACCGAAGATCGCACCGAGCGTCCCGCCCAGCGCGATCGCCCCGAACAGTCGCTTGGCCTGCTCGAGCGTGAAGCGGTCCGCCATCAGCGCCCAGAAGAGCATCACCGCAAAAAGATTGAACACGCTGAACCACACGTAGAACACCTGACCGCTCGTCTGGCCGGCGCTCTCTGGCGCGAGGACGAGCAAGAGGTAGAACGCGACCAGCCCGAAGGCGAAGAAGAGGTAAGTCGCGTTGACGAACACGAGCCGCCGGAACCGACTCACCAGAGCGCCGAACAGCGGGTTGACGGCGAGCGTCACCAGCACCGTGCCCAGGAACAGCCAGCGGATCGCCTCGATGCCGCGCTGCATGCCGAGCGCCTCGCGCGCCGGACGCACGACCATCAATGCGGTGAGCACGCAGAAAAAGAGCAAGCCCGCTGCGAGCGCCGGCCCCACCTCGTCGCGGCGGATATTGGTGAAACGTTGCAGCAGGCCGGCGGCCACGGCGGGACGCGGCTCAGCCGCTAGGAACCGCGGGTCCCCGGTCAGCGCTTGGCGGCGCATCGGGTTGCCCGGGAAACCGCTTCGCCGCCGGATCGATGTGGGACCAGGGGCGCGCGCTCTTCGTCCAGATGTGAGAAACGATCCTCATCTCGCCCGCGTTGTCGAGCGTCCCGGCCCGCAGCACGACCGTCTCCGGGGCGCTGTCACGCTGGCTGTAGATCGGCGATCCGCAATCGCCGCAGAAGTAGCGATGCAGCGTGCGGCCGCTGTCGGCCACGCCGGTATGGCGCTTCGGTGCGCCCTGAGCGAAGCGCAAGGCCGCGGCGGGAATAACCGCGTTCACGCTGCCGCCCGCGCCCGAGGCCTTCTGGCAGTTGGTGCAATGGCAGGCGCGCAGCTCCGCGATCGGCACGTCGACCGTGTAGCGTATGGCGCCGCACAGGCAGCTGCCGGTCAGTGAAGACGTCATGAGATCTCCTTCCTGGCAAAGGCACGTACGGTAGCGCAGGCGGGGCGGGGTTGTACAGACGGCGGCGCCGCGTCGCTTGCTTCGCCCGGTGACACCCGACGACGCGTCAGTCGGTGACCGCGATCGCCTCGACCTCCACCAGGTACTCCGGCTTCGCCAGTGCCTGCACGCCGACCAGCGTGCTCGCCGGCGGGTTGTCCTGGCTCACGTGGCGCGCGCGCACCTTCCCCATCAGATCGCGGTGCTCGGGCTTCATGGCGACCACGTAGACGGTGATCTTCACCAGGTCGTTGAACGTGGCGCCCGCGCTCTGCAACGCGATCCCCAGGTTCTTGTAGACCTGCTCGGCCTGTGCGGCGAGGTCGCCCGCGCCGACGAGTTCGCCCTGTTCATTCTGCGCGACCTGCCCGGCGACATAGAGCGTCCTGCCGCCGCGCGTCGCGACGACGGGCGTATAACTGCCGGGACGGACCATTCCTTCGGGGTTGATGAATTTCCTCTCTGCCATGCTGTTTCTCCTTTCGTTCACGGCCGCGGCGGCGGGGTCTTCACCAGCTTCTCGTCGACAAATCGACACACGTTGCGATCCTCTTTCACGCGAGAGGCTGGAACGGGGAGGACATGGCAAACGCTTCGGTCAGAACCACTGTCTCAATTCGATGTGATTGCCGTCCGGATCGCGGATTTCAGCGCGCGCGTACTGTTCGCGGACCTTCGGCCCCCACACCGGACGGATGCCCTGCGTTTCGAGATGGCCGAGCGCGCGCTGCATGTCCTCGACTTCGAGCGCCATCATACGGTAGCCCAGATGCTCGGCGCCCGGTGCCGGCTCGGGCCGTCCTTCCGGGTAGAAGATGAGTTCGATCGTCGTGCCGCCGAGATCGAGATAGACCAGCTCGAGCGGCCCGAGCGGCGAGCCCGGGATGCGGTCGCGCGCGCGGATCTTGAATCCCAGTACCTCGGTATAGAACCGGATGCTGCCCTCCGGTTGAGCGGTGACGAGCTCGATATGGTCGATGCGCTTGAACATGGGTCCAAACTCCTTCGCGGCGATGCCCGCCATCGCGGATCGGAAACTCGGCCGGCAATCCAGGTCCCGAGGATACTCTCCCGGGCGGGTCCCGCCGTGCCTCGCGAACTGTCGCTGCAATCACGGCGGCGGGGATCCGTCGCGTACGGGGTCCGCGCGTTCACAACCCGGCCCGGTTGACTCCCGTCAAGCAAGCTTGGTCCGATGCGGTGCACGATGCCGGCATGGACCGCAGCGCGACCGCCGCTCACTGGGAGCATTTCCCGCACGACGCCGACATGGGTCTGCGCGGCTTCGGTGCAACGCGGGAACAGGCGTTCGAGCAGGCGGCGCTGGCGATGACCGCGGTGATCACCGACCCGCAGCGCGTCGCGCCGCGCGATAGGGTCGAACTGGCCTGCGATGCACCGGATGACGAAACGCTGCTGGTCGACTGGCTCAACGCGCTGGTGTTCGAGATGGCCGCGCGCAGGATGCTGTTCAGCCGCTTTGCGCTGCAGGCGAGCGATCACGGCATCACCGCGCACGCCTGGGGAGAACCGGTGGATCCCGCGCGGCACCGGCCCGCGGTCGAGGTCAAGGGCGCGACCTTTACGGGTTTGCGCGTCGCGTGCGACGACGACCGCGGCTGGGTCGCGCAATGCGTGGTCGACGTCTGAGACGTCTGCGAGGACGCGCCCGAGCTAGAACGAACCACCGATCCCCATGGACCTCGCCCTTTTCACCCGCCGCACCGAGCATGAGTGGGCGATCGCGCCCCATGGCGCGATGCGCGTGCCGGCGGTGATCTACGCGAGCGAGGACCTGATCCGCGAGATGGATCACAAGGTGTACGTGCAGCTGTGCAATGTCGCCACGCTGCCCGGCATCGTCAAGGCCGCTTACGCGATGCCCGATGCGCATTGGGGTTACGGCTTTCCGATCGGCGGGGTCGCGGCGTTCGATGCCGAGGCGGGCGGAGTCGTCTCGGCGGGAGGCGTGGGTTTCGACATTTCCTGCGGCGTTCGCTGCCTGCACACCGGGCTGACGGTCGATGAGGTGATGGCGGTGCAAAGGACGCTCGCCGACGCGCTGTATCGCGACATCCCGGCGGGCTTGGGCAGCACCGGTGCGCTCCGCCTCGGCCCCGCCGAGATGAACGCGATGCTGAGCGGCGGCGCGAGGTGGGCGGTGCAGCGCGGCTGGGGCAGTGCGGCCGACCTCGAGCGCACCGAGGAAAACGGCCAGATGCACGGTGCCCGGCCGGTTTGCGTCTCCGAACAGGCGAAGAAGCGCCAGCGCGACGAGATGGGCACGCTCGGCTCGGGCAATCACTATCTCGAGGTGCAAAAGGTCGCGCGCGTGTTCGATGCCGCGGCCGCCGCGCTGCTCGGCCTGCGCGAGAACGACGTGCTGGTGTCGATCCATTGCGGCTCGCGCGGACTCGGTCATCAGATCGGCACCGAATTCCTGCGCGAGATGGTGCTCGCCGCGCCGCAGTTCGATATCCGCCTTCCCGACCGCGAACTCGCATGCGCGCCGATCGACTCCGATCTCGGCCGCAACTACCTCGGCGCGATGCGCGCGGCGATCAACTGCGCGCTCGCCAACCGCCAGATCCTCACCCAGATCACGCGCGAGACCTTCGCCCGGGTATTGCCGCGCGCGAGTCTGCCGCTCGTCTACGACGTCTCGCACAACACCTGCAAGGTCGAGCAACACCCGATCGACGGCCGCCCGCGCCAGCTCTACGTACACCGCAAGGGCGCCACGCGTGCCTTCGGTCCGGGCCACCCTGACATTCCCGTCGCGCTGCGCGAACTGGGCCAGCCGGTACTGATCGGCGGCTCGATGGGAACGGGTTCGTACATTCTGGTGGGCGCGGCAGCGGGCGCGGAGCGCTCGTACAGTTCGGCCTGTCACGGCGCCGGCCGCGCGATGAGCCGGCATCAGGCGAGCCGCAGCTGGCAGGGCCGCCAGGTGATCGACGAACTCGCCGCACGAGGCATCCTGATCCGCAGCCCGTCGGCACGCGGCGTCGCCGAGGAGGCGCCCGGCGCCTACAAGGACGTGTCGGCGGTGGTCGATGCGGCCGATGCCGCCGGGCTCGCGCGCAAGGTCGTGCGGCTGGAACCTATGATCTGCATCAAAGGTTGACGCCAAGGGGCCCTCCGCGGCTCCGCGGTGCCGCCTGATCGCCAGCGGACTATGGTACAAGCGGCTCTGGCACCCGCGCATCGGCGCTCGGCGGCCACGCGGTAGCCAGCGGGTAACTGACGGGGGGAGGGCCTCGTTCATGGACGTGCGATTTATCGACACGACGTTTCGCGACGGCGCGCAAAGCCTGTGGGCCTCCAACATGCGCACCGGCATGATCGAGGCGGTCGCCGAGGATGTGGGGCGCGCCGGCTTCGCGGTCATCGAAGTGCCCGTCGGGGCGGTCTACTTCAAGAAATTCGTGCGCGACCTGAAGGAAGACCCCTGGGAGATGGCGCGCCGGGTGGCGCGCAAACTGCCCCGTGCGGTCAAATCCTGCATGGCCGGCGGCAATCTGAATCCACTCGGCGAGCCCTCGCCCAGGGCAATCGCGCAGCTGTTCTATGAACGCATCGCCGCCAACCGCGCGCTCGACCGCGCGCAGACCTTCGCCAACACCTACGGCCAGATGGAGAACGAATTCCCCTGGACGATTCCGATGTTCAGGAACCTGGGGATGCAGGTCGCGATCGGACTCTCGTACACGATCTCGCCCCGCCATACCGACGAGTACTATGCGCAAAAGACCCGCGCGATCCTCGCCTACCAGCCCGACGCGATCTACGTCGAGGACCAGGGCGGGCTGCTGACCCTGGATCGCGCGCGCACGCTGATTCCGGCGATCGTCGGAAACGCGCAGGAGGTCCCGGTCGAACTGCACGCGCATTGCAGCACGGGACTTGCGCCGCTCGTCTATCTGGAAGCGTTGCAGATGGGCGTCGCGACGCTGCACACCGCGATCCCGCCGCTCGCCGAGGGCCCGTCGCAGCCGTCGATCTTCAACGTGGCGCGCAACGCCCGGCTGCTCGGGCATACCGTGTCGATCGACGAAGAACTGCTGCGCCCGGTGGTCGAACGGCTCACCGCGATCGCGAAACAGGACCGGCTGCCGATCGGCGCGCCGCTCGAATACGACTGCGCGCAGTACATCCATCACGTTCCCGGCGGAGTGATCTCGAATCTCAGGCACCAGCTGGCCGGGCTGCGCATGGAGCACCGGCTGAACGAAGTGCTCGACGAATCGGTGCGGGTACGCAGGGACCTGGGCTACCCGATCATGGTCACCCCGCACTCGCAGTTCGTGGTCACGCAATCGGCGATCAACGTCGCCACCGGCGAGCGCTACAAGCACGTCATCGACGAACTGATCCTGTTCGCGCAAGGGGTGTATGGCGAGGATTCGGGCTATACCTGGATGGACCAGGATCTGAAGGACCGGCTGCTGGGGATGCAAAGAGCGCGCGAACTGGGCGCACGAAGACCGCGCGACATTCCGATGCGGGAAATCCGCGCCCAGCTCGGCGGAGCCGGCGTCTCGGACGAGGAATTTCTGCTGCGGTTCATGATGAAAGGCGGCAAGGAAGTCGAGGCGATGCGCGCGGCGGGCCCGCCCCGGCCCTATCTCGACGCCTCGCAACCTCTGCCCGCGCTGCTGCGCGAACTGAGCAAACACCGGAGCGTGCGCTATATCCACCTGCGCCGCGGCGGCGATTCGCTGTTGATTCAGAACCGGGTCTCGGCCTGATCGATCACCCACGGGAGGACAGCCGCTTGAACAAGCCACTGAGTACGCTGAGCGACGACGAGATCCGGCAAATCGCCGTGTTGGTCGAAACCCTGGAGCATTCCTCCTTTGATTTCCTGCAAGTGGAATCGGGCGACCTGAAGCTGACTCTCGGCAAAGGCGCGCCGCCGGCCGCGGCGTTCGCCGCGCAGGGCGCGCCGCCCGTCCACGCGCCGCAGGCGCCTGCCGCGACGGTGCCGGCCGCGGCGCTGGTGGCCGCGCCCGAACATTCCGCGGCAGCCGCACCCGCCGACGGAACGGTGGCGATTGTCGCGCCGATGATGGGGCGCTTCTATGCCAAGCCCGAACCCGGCGCCGCCGCCTTCGTGACCGTCGGCGCGCAGGTCGACGCCGAGACCACCGTATGTCTGATCGAGGTGATGAAGGTATTCACCGCGGTGCGCGCCGACCTGCGCGGCGTGGTCACCGAGATCTGCGTGCGCGACGAACAGTTCGTCGAATACGGACAGGTGCTGTTTCGCCTGCGCGCGGGCTAGCCGTCGCGCATCGCCACCGCCGGCTCGCCGGTTCGCACAGGAAGATTCCTCATGCCCGATCGCGCCAGTCCCTACTGGAACGAAGCCGCCGAAACCCGCCCGGAGGAGGAGATCCGCGACTTGCAGATGCGCAAGATCCGCAGGCAACTCGCCTACTGCCACGAACATTCGCCGTATTACCGCGAAAAATTCAGACAGATCGGCGCGCTGCCCGCGGAGATACGGACCTGGGAGGATTTCCGGCGGCTGCCGGTGATGCTGACCCCCGAGCAGTACAAGGAACAGCAGGAGCAGTCCTCGGCCGAGGACGGTCATCCTTACGGGCGCATCCTGTGCGCGCCGCTGCGCGAGGTGATCGGCGTGGCCTCCACCTCGGGCACCACCGGACGCCCGACGCTGACCGCGTTCACGCGCCGCGACATCGACTCGACCAACGAGGTGCTCGCGCGCGCGTTCTGGCGCATCGGCATCCGTCCCGGCGATACCGTGCTGCACGCCTTCGGACTGTCGATGTGGGTGGCCGGGATCCCGCTGGTGCGCGCGCTCGAGGCGATGGGCGCGCGCCCGATCGCGGTCGGCGCCGAGGGCGGCACCGAGCGCTTGCTGCTGTTTGCGCGACTGACGCGTCCATCGGTGCTGCTCTGCACGCCGTCCTTCGCCGAACACCTGATCGAGCGCGCGCCCGAGGTGGCCGGCATCGAGGTGGGAGAACTCGGCATTCAGCGCATCTTCTGCTGCGGCGAACCCGGCGCCGGCCTGCCCGAAGTGCGCAAGAAGCTCGCCAATGCCTGGGGCGCGAAGATCTACGATTTTGCCGGCGGCCCCTGGGGCATCTCGAGCGTTTCCTGCCACCACGACGATTATCAGGGAATGCACCTGCTGTCGGAGGACTACTGCCTGCACTACGATCTGATCGACCCGCAGACCCGCGCGCCGATGGAGTTGAGCGACGGGGTGATCGGTGCCGCGGTATTCACCACCTACGATTGGGACGCGGCGCCGCCGGTCAAATTCCTGCTCAACGACCTGAACCAGATCCACACCTCGCCGTGTCCGTGTGGCATGCCGGGCAAGCGCAGGAGGATCCTCGGGCGCATTGACGACCTGCTGATCGTCAAGGGAATCAACGTCTACCCGGCGGCGATACGCAATGTCGTCAACGGCTTTGTGCCGCGCGTGACCGGCGAGATGCGCGTGGTGCTGCACGAACCGCCGCCGCGCGTGACGACGCCGCTGCACATCAAGATCGAGCGCGGTGCCGGCGTCGCCGACGCCGATCTCGCCGAGCTCGAGCGGCAAATCGGCGCGCGCATCCGCGACCTGCTGCGCTTCACGCCGCGGATCGAGTTCGTCGCGCCGGCCACGCTCGCGCGCTCGACGCTCAAGGGAAAACTGATCGAGCGTATGTATCAGCCATCGTGATCGGCGAGCGCTCCGGCACCGGACAACGTCCCGCTTCGGCGACCGCGAGGATCTCGCGCGTACTCGTCGCCAATCGCGGCGAGATCGCGCTGCGCATCATCCGCGCATGTCGCGCATTGGGCATCGAAACCGTGCTCGCGGTCTCGCAGGCCGATCGCGACAGTCTGCCCGCGCGCCTGGCGGACCGCAGCCTGTGCATCGGCCCGGCCCCCGCCAAGGAAAGCTACCTCGATGGCAGGCTGATCGTCGCCGCCGCGCTGGGCAGCGAATGCGACGCGGTCCACCCGGGCTACGGCTTCCTCGCCGAATCGCCGGAACTGGCGCAGGCCTGCGCGACCAACGGAATCCGGTTCGTCGGTCCGAAGCCCGCGCAGATCCTGCAAATGGGCAACAAGCTGCAAGCGCGCGAGCTCGCGCGCCGCTGCGGCGTTCCGATCCTGCCGGGATCGGAAAAGGTCCGCTCGCACGAAGAGGCGTCTTCCGTCGCGACCCGCATCGGGCTTCCGGTGATGCTGAAAGCGGCCTCCGGCGGCGGCGGCCGCGGCATGAAGGTGGTAGCGGATCTGGCTCTCATGCCGCAGATGTTCGCCTCGGCATCGGCCGAGGCACGCGCGGCATTCGGCGACGACACGCTCTACCTGGAACGCTACCTGCCGAACGCGCGGCACATCGAGGTGCAGGTGCTCGGCGATTGCCGCGGCAACGTCATTCATCTGGGCGAGCGCGACTGTTCGCTGCAGCGCCGGCATCAGAAGATGGTCGAAGAGGCGCCGGCGCCGGCCATCGGCGAAGCGCTGCGCGCGGCGCTGCGCGACGCCGCGGTGAAGCTCGCCGTGGCGGTCGGCTACGAGAATGCCGGGACCGTCGAGTTCATCGTTGACCAGGACGCCGGGAAGTTCTACTTCCTGGAGATGAATACGCGCATCCAGGTCGAGCATCCGGTCACCGAGTCGATCACCGGGATCGATATCGTCGAGGAACAGTTCCGCATCGCGAGCGGGGAAGCGCTGCGCTATGCACAGTCCGAAATCCAGTTTCGCGGCCACGCGATCGAATGCCGCGTCACCGCCGAGTTGCCCGACGAGGGTTTCCGTCCCAATGCGGGCCGGCTCGCGGCCTGGTCGCCGCCCGAGGGCCCGAACATCCGCGTGGACAGCCACTGTTACGCCGGCTACCAGGTTCCGGTGCACTACGACTCGCTGCTCGCCAAGCTGATCGTCTACGGATCGGATCGTGCCCAGGCGCTGGAACGCATGCTTCGCGCGCTGGAACAGTTCACCGTCTTGGGCATCGGCACGAGCCTGCCGTTTCTGCATTTCGTGGTCGGCCGGCCCGAGTTCGCGGCAGGCGGCGTGAACACGCGCCTGGTGGAGGAACTGATTCAGCAGCGCTCCGCCGAGCGCGGTGCCCGATCAGCGGCAGCGCCCGCGATGCCGCGCGAGTAGGAGCGCGGGCGGAACTGCCCGGCCCCGGCCGCCGCGCTATCTTCCCACCCACCCCCCGTCGACGACCATCGAAGTTCCGGAAACATACGAGGCCGCACCCGAACTCAGCCACAGCACCGCCTGCGCGATCTCCTCGGGCGCGCTGATGCGGCCCATCGGCACGAAATTCCTGCGTTTCTCGTCGAAGCCATCCTCCTGCTCGCGCATGCGCTGCGTGATCGGCGTCTCGACCAGCCCGGGACATATGGCGTTGATACGAATACCGGAGCGCGCGTATTGCAGCGCCGCGCAGCGCGTCAGGCCGACGACGCCGTGCTTCGCCGTGGGATAGATCACCGAGTTCGCCGTACCCACCAGTCCCACCGCGGAAGCGGTATTGACGATCACGCCCTCTCCCTGACCGAGCATCTGCCGCAATTCGTGCTTCATGCACAGGAACATTCCCTTCAGGTTGACCGCCATCAGGCGATCCCAATCCTCCTCGGTGGACTCGTGCAGCTTCTCGCCGTACGAGGTCATGATGCCGGCGTTGTTGAAGGCGATATCGAGCCGCGAGAACGCCCCGGTCGCGGCGGCGACCAGGTTCGCGCACTGCGCTTCCTTGGACACGTCGGTGCGCACGAACAGCGCCCTGGCGCCTGCCCGCTCTATTTGGTCGACGGTGGCGCGCGCACCGTCCTCGTCGAGGTCGGCGACGACGACCGACGCTCCGCAGCGACCGAACGCGAGCGCCGTCGCGCGCCCGATTCCCGAAGCGGCACCGGTGACCAGAGCCACCTTGCCATCCAGTCTGATTTCCACTTCACCCCTCCCCGTCTTGTACGATCCGACAACAAGGACGACTATATACTAGACCCCGCATCGACATGACGCGCACGCTTTCCCTCGCCCCGCTGACGATACTCGAGCTCGCGCCTGCTGACATGGTCAGCTGCGCGGCGCAGGCGGGCTACAGCCATCTCGGGCTGCGCCTGCACCCGGTGATGCCGAACCTCGATACGCCCTACCCGGTCATCGGCGACACGCCGATGCGGCGCGAACTGCTCAGACGGCTCGACGACACCGGCATGAAGGTGTTCGACGTGGAGTTCATCCGCATCACCTCTGAGTTGCGCGTGGCCGATTTTCTGCCGATGCTCGAGACCGCCGCGCGACTGGGCGCGAAGCATGTCCTCACCGGCGGCAGCGATGCCGACGAACAACGGCTCACCGAGCGCTTCGGCGATCTCTGCGACGCAGCACTGCCGCTGGGCCTCACCATCAATCTTGAGCCGATTCCGCTCCTCGATGTGCGCACGCTGGCGCAGGCCGAGCGGGTGCTCGCCGGAGCCGATCGGCGCAACAGCGGCATCGTGATCGACCCGATCCATTTCGACCGCTCGCGTGAGCGCCTCGCGAACGCCTCGCGCATCGCACGCAAATGGCTGCATTACATGCAACTGTGCGATGCCCCCGCCGAGCGTCCGGTCGACGCGGCGGGTCTGCAATTCCAGGCACGCTACGAACGCATGATTCCCGGAGAGGGGGGGCTGGACCTCACCGGACTGCTGCGCGCGCTGCCGCCGGATCTGCCGATCGGCATCGAGGTGCCGATGGCTTCGCTCGCGCGCAGCGTCGGCGCGACCGAGCGCGCGCGCCGGCTGCTCGCGGCAACCAACGCGCTGCTGCGCAGGCTGGAGGACGAGGGCGACGCAGCGCGATGAACCCCATCGGCGCGCGCCGCGGGCGAGGACCCGATGCGACGCCTAGCGCGGTTCTTCGGCGGCGAGCGGCACCCGCCCGCGGATCAGGTCGGAGGCCCGCTCGGCGATCATCAGCACGCAGGCATTGATATTGCCGCTGACGAGGTCCGGCATCACCGATGCGTCGACCACGCGCAGGCGTTCGACCCCGCGCACTTTGAGTTCCGCGTCGACCACCGCGCTGTCGTCGTGGCCCATCCGGCAGCTGCTCGCGGCATGATGCAGGGTCGAGGCAACCGACCGGATATAGGCCTCGAGGTCGGCATCGCCGACCGTCCCCGGGCCCGGAACGATTTCCTCGCCGCGAAAAGGATCGAGCGCGGTCTGGCGCATCACCTCGCGCGCGACGCGCAAGCCGGCGGCAAGGGTTCGCGCATCGCCGGGCGCCGAAAGATAGTTCGCTCTGATGCGCACCGGTTGTCTCGCGTCGGCGGAGGCGAGCTCGATGCTGCCGCGACTTTCCGGATGAAGCAGCACCGCAAGCAGGTAAAAAGCGTCCTGCCAGTCGGGTCCGCGCAGCGGCCACCACGGACGCACCTCGCGCGCGATTCCCCGCACGCCCAGTTGTATGTCGGGCACCGCGGCATCGGCGCGGGTCCTGAGCAGCGCCATCGCGCCGCCCGGCGGGTTGGTCGCCGGGCCGCTGCCTGCCAGATAGGCGCGCAGCATCGCCCACGCGATCCGGTCGACGCGCAGCGCGTGGCGCAGCGGACTCGTGCCTTTGCGCAGATTGCCGACCGCGACGAAGACGTGGTCCTGAAAATCGGCACCCACCCCCGGCAACTGCGCGACCAGGCCGATGCCGTGGGCGCGCAGCCGTGCGGGGTCGCCGATTCCGGAGAGCATCAGCAACTGCGGAGAGTGGATCGCACCGGCCGAGAGCAGCACTTCGCAGCCGGCCAGATCCTGCTCGATGCGCCCGCGGTGCAGGGATTCGACACCGATTGCCCGCTTCGCGTCGATCAGCACACGCGTGGCGAGCGCGCCGGTACGCACGGTGAGATTCGCGCGCCGCAACGCCGGACCCAGGTAGGCACGCGCGGCGCTGCAGCGCCGTCCGCCGGCAATCGTCGATTGGGCCAGCGCGAATCCCTCCTGCTGCGCGCCGTTGAGGTCCTCGGACACGGCATAGCCCGCCGCCTGCCCGGCACGCAGCGCTGCGCCGTAGAGCGGGTCGGAGAGATCCGTGTAGCGGGTTCCGACCGGGCCGCTGCCGCCGCGGTAGCTGTTCTCCCCGCCGCACCAGGACTCGCAGCGCTTGAAATACGGCAGCACCCCGGCGTAGGACCAGCCGGCGAGACCCTTGCTTGCCCATCGATCGTAGTCGCCGCGATGACCCCGGAGATAGAGCATCGCATTGATCGAGGACGAGCCGCCCAGCAGCTTGCCGCGCGGCAGCTCGATCGAGCGCTGGTTCAGATGCGGCTCGGGTTCGGTATTGAGACCCCAGTCGTGCCGGCGCAGCTTCCACAGCTTGCCGATGCCGATCGGGATGTGGATCAGCGGGTCGCGATCGGCGCCGCCCGCCTCGAGCAACAGCACGCGAACAGCCGGGTCTTCGGATAGCCGGTTGGCGAGCACGCAGCCGGCGGACCCCGCGCCCACGATGATGTAATCGTAACGGCTGCGTTTCATCATTTGCGCGGCACGATGTCGAAGGATGCGATATTGTCACCGCTTGCGCGTCGCCGCAATCCTGTTCGGATCAATAGAATCATGGAACGCGAGCCGACGCCGAAAGCACCAGGATACGAACGGGAGTCCCGCAATGAAAGCCGTGAAGCTGTTCGACGTGACCGGCCAGGTCGCATTCGTCACCGGCGCCGCGAGCGGCCTGGGTTTCGCGATGGCCGAGGTCCTCGCCGAGCACGGTGCCCGTGTGACGATGGCCGATATCGACGGCGCGGCGCTCGAGACGCGGGTGCGCACGATGCGCGAGGCCGGGTGCGCGGTGGAGGCGGCGGTACTGGACGTGACCGACAGTGAAGCGCTGCGACACCGCATCGATGCGCTCGCCAAGCAGCACGGTCGGCTCGACGCGGTGTTCGCCAATGCCGGCATCAGCTCGGGTCCCGGGTTCGGAACCGTGGCGGGACGCACCGCGGGGCAGATCGACCACACGTCGCTCGCCACCTGGGAGAAGCTGCTGGACATGAATCTGACCAGCGTGTTCGTCACCCTGCAGGCGGCCGCCGCGCATATGAAGCCGCAAAAGAGCGGCCGCCTCATCGTCACGTCTTCGATCGCCGGCCTGCGCGCCGACAGCCTGGTCGGCTATCCCTACGCGGTCACCAAGGCGGCGCTGCACAATCTGGTGCGCCAGGCGGCCAAGGAACTCGCGCCTTACAATGTCCTGGTGAACGCGATCGCGCCGGGAGTCTTCTTCACCCGCATCGCCGGAGGCAAGCTGCACGATCCGGCGGTATATGAGGAATTTCGCCGCGGCATACCGCTTGGCCGGATCGCCGAACCCGAGGAGATCAAGGGGCTCGCGCTGTTTCTCGCATCGCCCGCGTCCTCTTACCTCACCGG
>JAOUFA010000381.1 GCA_029858545.1 Betaproteobacteria bacterium | reverse complement strand
ACGGTGGTTCCCTCGACGAGCGGCAACAGGTCGCGCTGCACGCCCTGGCGCGACACGTCGGCGCCCGCCATTTCGCTGCGGCTCGCGATCTTGTCGATCTCGTCGAGGAAGACGATGCCGTTCGCCTCCACATTGGCGAGCGCCTGTCCTTTGAGGTCTTCGTCGGAAACGAGTTTCGCGGCCTCTTCCTCGGTGAGCGCCTGCATCGCCTCGCGGATCTTCATCTTGCGCATGCGCCGGCGGCCGCCGCCGCCCAGATTCTGGAACATGCCCTGGATCTGGCTGGTGAGTTCCTCCATGCCCGGCGGGGCGAGAATTTCCATCTGCGCCTGCTGCGCGGCGACCTCCAGTTCGATCTCCCTGTCGTCGAGCTCGCCCTCGCGCAGTTTCTTTCTGAACTTCTGCCGCGTCGCGCCTTCCTCCGCCGCCGGTTCGGAGGAGGCGAAGCCCGCGCCGCGCCCTTCCGGCGCGCCCGTGAAGCGGGCTGACGGCAGCAGCACGTCGAGAATGCGTTCTTCGGCGGCGTCCTGCGCGCGCAGGCGCACGCGCCGGGTCGCCTGTTCGCGCGCCGCTTTCAACGCGATCTCGACCAGGTCGCGCACGATGGTGTCGACATCGCGCCCCACATAGCCCACCTCGGTGAACTTGGTCGCCTCGATCTTGATGAACGGGGCGTCGGCGATGCGCGCAAGCCGCCGCGCGATCTCGGTCTTGCCGACCCCGGTCGGCCCGATCATCAGGATGTTCTTCGGCGTGATCTCCTGGCGCAGCGGCTCCGCGACCTGCTGGCGCCGCCAGCGGTTCCTCAGCGCGATCGCGACCGCGCGCTTGGCGGCGTCCTGCCCGACGATGTGCTTGTCGAGCTCGTGCACGATCTCCTGCGGCGTCATGCCAGACATCGCGCTACTCGAGCACTTCGATCGTGCGCTGATGATTGGTGAAGCTCGGAACAGGGGAACCGCAGGTTCCCCCGTTACCCCCTCCGACTTCAGTCATGGCGCTCACTCCAGCACCTCGATCGTGCGCTGGTGGTTGGTGTAGATGCAGATGTCGGCGGCAATCGCCAGTGCGCGCTCGACGATGTCGCGCGCCGCGAGCTCGCTGTTCTCCAGCAGCGCGCGCGCCGCGCTCTGCGCGTAGGGGCCGCCCGAACCGATCGCGACGATGCCCTGCTCGGGCTCCAGCACATCGCCCATGCCGGTGATGATCAGCGAGTGCTCGCGATCGGCGACCGCGAGCATCGCCTCCAGGCGCCGCAGCACCCGGTCGGTGCGCCAGTCCTTGGCGAGTTCGACCGCCGAGCGCAGCAGATTGCCCTGATGTTTTTCGAGTTTCGCCTCGAAGCGCTCGAACAGCGTGAACGCGTCCGCGGTGCCCCCGGCGAAACCGGCGAGAATGCCGTCGTGGTAGAGGCGGCGCACCTTCTTCGCGCCGCCCTTCAGCACGATCTGGCCGAGCGTGACCTGGCCGTCGCCGCCGAGCGCGACGCTCGCGCCGCGGCGCACCGACAGGATCGTGGTGCCGTGAAATTGTTCCATCGGTTCTAGGCGAGGCACTGCTCGAGCCCGGCGATGAAGAGGTCCTTCGGCAGGCTCTTGCCGATGAACACCATGATCGATTCCTTCTTCTCGGTCTTGCTCCAGGGTTTGCCGAGGTCCCCGCCCATCATCATGTGCACGCCCTGGAATACCACGCGGCGCGGATTGCCCTTCATCCACAGCACGCCCTTGTAGCGCAGGAGGTCCGGCCCGTAGACCTGCACCATGCCGGAGAGGAACTGCTCGAGCTTGTCGTTGTTGAACGGCTTGTCCGATTTGAAGACGAACGAATCGACCTCGTCGTGATGTTCGTGCTGGATGTCGGTGAGGAACTGCGGGTCGATTTCCAGCACCGCGTTCAGGTTGAAGCCGCGCAGGTCGAGCACCTCGGCGAGCGGCGCCTCGCCGAAATGCACCGGTTTGATCGGCGCGCGCGGGTTCATCACGCGGATGCGCTCGGAGAGTTTCTTCACCTCGTCGGCCGACACGAGGTCGGTCTTCGACATCAGGATCCGGTCGGCGAAGCCGACCTGCTGCTGCGCCTCGGTGAATTCGTCGAGCTGCTTGCCGGCATGTTTCGCGTCAACCAGCGTGATGATCGAATCGAGCAGGTAGTAGTCGCCGATCTCCTCGTCGGTGAAGAAAGTCTGCGCCACCGGCCCCGGATCGGCCATCCCGGTGGTCTCGATGATCACGCGGTCGAATTTCATCGTCTTCGCGTCGCGCTTTTCCTTCAGGCTGCCGAGGATGCGGATCAGATCGCCGCGCACCGTGCAGCAGATGCAGCCGTTGTTCATCTCGACGATCTGTTCTTCGGCCTGTTCGATGATCTCGTTGTCGACCCCGACCTCGCCGAACTCGTTTTCGATCACGGCGATCCTGTGGCCGTGGTCTTCCTTGAGGATGCGGTTGAGCAGCGTGGTCTTGCCCGCGCCGAGAAAGCCGGTGAGGATGGTGACCGGGACCATGTTTTCCTGCTGCATGAGAAATTCCTTGGCGAACGATAATTGACCGGAGGGCGGCATTCTACTGCCGTTGCGCGCGCCGCTGGAGCTCCTCGCCGCGGACGACCAGCAGGCCTTTCAAGTACTCGCCTTCGGGAAAATTGAGCGCCACCGGATGATCCGCCGCCGCGCCGAAGCGCTCGATGATTTTCGCGTCGATCGCCGCGTCGCTCGCCGCGCCGGCGACGATCGACTGGAACAGTTCCGCCGGAACGCCGCCCGAGCAGGAAAAGGTCGCGAGCAGTCCGCCCGGGGAGAGCAGCTTCAGCGCGAGCAGGTTGACGTCCTTGTAGGCGCGCGCGGCGTTTTCCGCCTGCGCCGCGGTCGGTGCGAACTTGGGCGGATCGAGCACGATCAGGCCGAATTTCGCGCCCCGGTCGCGCTGCTTGCGCAGTTCGCCGAACACGTCGGCTTCGCGCAACTCGATGCGCGCCGGGTCGAGCGCATTGGCGGCGAGGTTGTCGCGCGCGACTTCGAGCGCGGGCGCCGAGCTGTCGAGCGCGAGTACGTGCCGGGCGCCGCCGGCGAGCGCGGCGATCGCGAAACCGCCGGTGTAGCAGAAGCAGTCGAGCACCTCGCGATCTCCGGCCAGCGCCCGGATGCGCTGGCGGTTCTCGCGCTGATCGAGAAAGAACCCGGTCTTCTGCCCCTGCTCGACGTCGACGCGAAAGTTGAGTCCGTATTCCAGGATCGGGCAGCGTGCCGCGTTGCCGTGCGCGGACCGCGCCCAGCCGCTGCGCGCCGGCAGTCCTTCAAGCGAGCGCACTTCCGCATCCGAGCGCTCGTAGATCGCCTCGCAGCCCGAGAACTCGGCGAGCGCCTCGGTGAGCGTGTCGCGCCAGCGCTCGGCACCGGCGGCGAGGAACTGCGCGACCAGCACGTCGGCGTAGCGGTCGACGATCAGGCCCGGCAGGCCGTCGGACTCGCCGTGCACCAGGCGCAGCGCGTTGGTATGCCGCGCGGCGGGCAGTGCCTCGCGCAAGGCGAGCGCCGCGCGCAGGCGCGCGCGCAGGAACTCCGCGTCGATCGTCGCCTCCGGCTCGAAGCTCCAGGCGCGCGCGCGGATCTGCGAGGACGGGCTGTACGCGGCGAGCGCGAGCGGCTTGCCCTCGGCGCTGCGCACTTCCACGGTGTCGCCCGATTGCGGGTCGCCCTGCACGCGCTCGACCGCTCCCGAGAAGATCCACGGGTGCCGCCGCC
>JAOUFA010000380.1 GCA_029858545.1 Betaproteobacteria bacterium | reverse complement strand
TCGACATTTCCACCATCCCCTCGACTACATCGGCTCGAATGGCGGGGGCGGCGTCGGGGCCGGGCCCGGTATCACGGTGGGTGCCGCGCTGGCGCTCAAGGGAAGCGGGCGTTTGCCGGTGGGCATCCTGGGCGATGGCGATTTTCTGATGGGCGTCACCGCGCTGTGGACCGCGGTGCACTACGGCCTGCCGTGCCTCATCATCGTGGCGAACAACCGCTCCTTCTTCAATGACGAATTGCACCAGGAGCGCGTGGCGAAGGAACGCGCGCGACCGGTCGAGAACAAGTGGGTCGGACAACGCATCTCGGGCCCCGATATCGATCTCGCCATGATGGCGCGCGCGCAAGGAGCGGTGGCGATCGGGCCGGTGACCGACTCGGCAGGACTGAAGGCCGCGATCAAGCAGGGCTTGGAGGCAGCGCGCGGCGGCTCAGTATGCGTGCTCGATGTGCGTGTTGTTCCCGGGTACGACACGAACATGAGCGGGTCGGCGGGTCAGAAAAGGTAGCAGATCAATCCGGGAGGCTCCCGCTCGACCACCGACGTTAGGCCGCCGATTTCTCCTGGCGTACCCCAATCAGGCGGCGCGCAATGCGCGCAAAGGACTCGGGTTCGGGTGAATCGACCCGCACGGCGATTGCCTGCGGCAGGCGCGCAAAATTGCGCATCGCCGAACGTCGATAGGCCGGATCGTAATGATCGGCAAGCAGGCAGCGCACGAGTTCCTCCCAGTGACCTTCCGCGGCGAGAGACTGCCAGCGGACGACGCGCTCCTGTCCGTGCAGGCTGCGCAGGCAGGCAAGTTGCGTCTCGAGTGTTGCCCGATCCTCGAAGAAGTGGCGGTACTCGTCGTTTAGCAGCGCAACGCGGGTTGCGAGTTCGGCTTCGAGCAACACGCAGTCGGCGGCGCGCATGTGTTCGATCAGTACGTCGGGGACGTGCAACTGGCCGATCTTCTTGCTCTCGCCCTCGACGAAGACCGTGCGGGTCGCGTCGAGCGCGGCGAGGGCGGCGAGCAGCCGGCTATCGAACATCTTCTGCGAGGGCTGCGGGCGTTCGGGGAGTCCGCCCAGAACCGAGCCGCGATGCGCGGCGAGACCTTCCAGATCGAGCACCTGCGCGCCGGCCTCGGCGAGCGCGTGCAGCAAGCGGCTCTTGCCGCTGCCGGTGACGCCATGAATGACGCGAAATACGAAGTTGGCGGGCAGTACTGTGAGTCGTTCGACGACTTGGCGCCGGTAAGCCTTATAGCCGCCTTCCAGGGTGTGCGCGTCCCAGCCGATTTCGCGCAACACATGCGCCATCGCGCCCGAACGCTTGCCGCCGCGCCAGCAATAGACGAGCGGTCTCCACGCGCGCGGCCGCTCGGCGAATACGGTCTCGACGTGGCGTGCGATGTTGTGTGCGACCAGCGCCGCGCCGAGCTTCTTTGCCGCGAAGGGCGATACCTGCTTGTACAGGGTTCCCACCCGCGCGCGCTCCGCGTCGTCGAGTACCGGACAGTTGATCGCACCGGGAATGTGATCCTCGGCGAATTCGGAGGGCGAGCGTACGTCGACGACGGCATCGAAAGCGCCGTCCGCGAGTGAATCGACCGCGACCGAATGTCTGGGGAGTTGCATCGGATAGAATTCTACGCGTATGACGCAGCCACTCGACAAAATACGTCTCACCGAGTTCAGCCATGGCGGAGGATGCGGATGCAAGATCGCGCCCGCGGTGCTCTCGGAACTGCTGGCGTCCACACCGGTACGCGGATTGCCGGAAGCGCTGATGGTGGGCACCGAGACCGCCGACGATGCCGCGGTGTATCGGTTGAACGCCACACAGGCGCTCGTCGCAACGACCGATTTCTTCATGCCTATTGTCGACGACCCGTATGACTTCGGTCGCATCGCCGCGACCAATGCGATATCGGACGTTTACGCAATGGGCGCGCAGCCGATCTTCGCGCTGGCGGTGCTCGGCATGCCACTCGAAAAGCTGCCGGTGGCGGCGATCCGGAAGATTCTGGAGGGAGGGGCATCGGTGTGCGCTACCGCGGGCATCCCCGTCGCCGGAGGGCATTCGATCGATACGCTGGAACCGATATACGGCCTGGTCGCGCTCGGTCTGGTGCATCCGGACCGCGTCAAGCGCAACAATTCGGCACGGGCGGGCGATCTGCTGGTCCTCGGCAAGCCGCTAGGCATCGGCATACTTTCCGCCGCGCTGAAGAAGGGGCGACTATCGGACGCAGGGTACGGGGAGATGCTGAATTGGACCACCCGGCTCAATACGCCGGGGGTTGCGCTGGCCGGAATGCCCGGCGTGCACGCGCTGACCGATGTCACCGGATTTGGTCTTGCCGGTCACCTGCTCGAAATCTGCCGCGGCTCGCGCGTGGGCGCCGAATTGGTCTTTTCCGCGTTGCCGGTAATCGAGCAGGCGCTTGCCCTGGCGAAGCAGGGCGTCGCGACGGGTGCGTCGGAGCGCAACTGGACGGGCTACGGGCACGATGTCGCGATCGCGGGAAATACGCCCGACTGGGTGCGCACTCTGATCACCGATCCGCAGACCAGCGGCGGACTGCTCGTTGCCTGCGCCGCGCAGGAGGAAGACCGGGTGCTCGCGGAATTCGCCGGGCAGGGCTTTGGCGCGGCGCGTACGATCGGCCGGCTGGTGGAAGGACCGGCGCGAATCAAGTTGACCTAGGCGAGTTCTGTGCTTTCAATGCCGCTGCGCGCCCGCGTTCCATGTCAATTCCGGCGAGCAGCGCCAGGCCGATGACGAAATACAATCCCACGGAGAAGATCGCGAGCCGGTGGTTGCCGGCGAAACCCCAGGTGACCAGGCCATAGGTGAGGGGTCCGAAAATCGAGGCCGATTTCACCGCGAGCCCCCACAGGCCGAAAAACTCTGCGACCCGCGCGGGCGGGGCGAGATAGCCGACGATCGCGCGTCCGGCGGCCTGCGACGACCCCATGCAAAGCCCGGCGAGATTGGCAGCGACCCAGAATGTCGCCGAACCTTCCGCGAGTCCGGCAAGGGCGATCATCACGATCCAGCCCACGAGTGTCGCGGCGACCGCGCGCACATGGCCGATGCGGTCCTGCACGTAGCCGAACACGAACGCGCCGACCGCCGCAGTGAGGTTCACCACCAGGATCAACACGATCGTTTGCTGCGTGGTGAATTTCATCGCCTGCTCGGCGTAGATCGCGGCGAGCGCGATGACCGCCTGGATGCCCGCCTGGTAGAACAACAGGCAAAGAAGAAAACGACGCAGGTCGCGATATTCGCCGGCGTGGCGCAGGGTCTCGAGCAGGCGCGCCCAGGCGCGCTCGGTGCGCGGTTGTGGCCGCGCGCGCTCACGCAGGAAGACGAAGGTCGGTGCAGCGGCGACCGCGAACAAGGCCGCGGTGATCAGCATCGTCGCGGGGACGAATTGCGCCGCAGAGTGGCCCGCCTCGCGCGCCCAGGTGATGTAGGCGAGACACAGACCCAGCGAAACCAGGCCCCCAAGGTAACCGAAACTCCAACCCCAGCCCGAAACTCGGCCCATCGCCTGCGAGTCGGCGAGTTCCGGCAGGAATGCGGCGATCAGGTTCTCGCCGGTACCGAAGAAATAGTTCGAGATTGCGACCAGCAAGAGCGCAAGGAGCGTCGCGCCGGGCGCGGCGAACCACAGCAATGCGGTGAATGCAACGCAGCCCGCCGTCGAGAGGAACAGCAGGAGCTTCTTCGCGGCATGCGCATCGGCCCAGGCT